>CANPYT010000039.1 GCA_947588705.1 uncultured Acetatifactor sp.
TGCGATGTAACACCGAGCTTTTCGGCTAAATCTGTTTGCGATAAGCCCGCCTTACGTCTGAATACAGACATCCTTTTCCCAAAATGAATTTTGTTTACCACAATTCACACCCCTTCCTTCTTGGTGCTTAAATTGTACCGCACTTCTCAAACGCATTGGAAGCGACAGGGTGTTGTACATATTCAAACATCTGCAACTGCCAGTTGGAGAACATAAAGATCATGATTCAATCATTCTAAAGTGTTTCAATGCTTCTATAATCGCCCTCTCCTTTTTCCTCCGGGTACTTAGGCTGTCTTGCAGTCTTCGCTTCCGCTCCGGTCGGCACATACGCCTTAATCTCCTCATAACTGCCTAACTTCTCCGCCGCCATCAAATCCATCTCATCCATCGTCAATTCCACCTCAATATGCTGGCCGGCATTGAGTTTGCTCAAAAGGCAAACCACCTCCACATTCCCCGTCCAAGGGAACTGGTCCACCGCCACCGCTCTCTCCACCCGGTAGCCGCTCTCCAGAAAGCCCTCAAGATCCCGCGCCAGGCTGGTGGGTTTACAGGAAATATACACGATCCTCTCCACACCGTACCCTAAGATCTTGGGCAGCGCCTTGGGATGAATGCCGTCCCGGGGCGGATCCAGAATGATCAGGTCCGGCTTCTCCGAAATCCCATCCAGCACCTTCAGCACATCTCCCGCGATGAATTCACAATTATCCAGGCCGTTCTCCGCCGCGTTACGCCTGGCGGCCTCCACCGCCTCTTCCACGATCTCTACCCCGATGACCTTTTTCGCCACAGGCGCCATCAGCTGAGCGATCGTACCCGTTCCGCTGTAAAGGTCATAGACGACACTTCCCGCCCCCTCAGGGGCGCTCAGATCCCCCACGTATTCCCGCACCGTTTCGTACAGCACCTCCGCGCCGTAGGAATTGGTCTGGAAAAAAGAAAAGACTGACACCCTAAACCGCAGCCCCAGCAGCTCCTCATAGAAATACTCCCGCCCGTACAGCACCTCCATGCGGTCGCTCTGCACCACATCCGCCTGGGAATCATTGACAATATGTAGGATCCCCGCGAAGCGCCCGGAAAGTTTCCCGCTTCTCTCCAGGTTTAAAAGCCCATCCAGGAAATCCTGCACCAGCTCCCCCTCCGTGAAACCGGAAAGCTCCTCCGTCTGAGACGTGGTCACCAGCGCCGCCAGGATTTCCCCGGTCCGGGATGCCTTTCTCACCAGCAGGTGCCGCAGGTATCCCCGGTGGGTCAGCTTGTGGAAATATCCCACGTTCCTGTCTCTAAAGCAGGCCAGCACTGTCTTCAGGATCTCCCTGTAATCCTGGTCCACGATCCGGCAGTCGCCCACTGTCACAACATCATAAAAACTGCCCCGTCTGTGCATACCCAGCGCCAGGGGGCCGTCCTTCACTTCATCGCCAAAGGAGAATTCCATTTTGTTCCGATATTCATAGACCGCAGGGCTTCCCTTTATTCCCTCCCAGGCCCATTCGCCCTCCTGTCTCTGCAAAGCGCCATCCAGCAGATGCTTTACCTGGTTTTCCTTGATGCGCAGCTGCTCTTCATAGGATAGCGACAAGTAGCTGCATCCCCCGCACACGCCAAATAGGGAACACGGCTGGCCTGTTTCAAGAGGTGATTTTTCCAACACCTCAAGCAGACGGCCCTCCGCCTTCCCTTTTCTCACTTTACTCACACTAAGTCTAATGATCTGACCGGGCAGGCAGTTCTTCACGATAACGGTGCCCTCCCCTGTCTGCACGACGCCTCTGTTGGGGAAATCCACCCTCTCGACCTTGGCTTCAAATACCTGTCCTTTTTTCATTTACTTAGTTCTCTCCCTCGTCTACGAAGAAGTCATCTTCTTCCGTATCCTCATCCTCGAACTCATCTTCAAACTCATCCTCAAAGTCGTCAAGGTAATCCGGAGTCAGATGACGGTACACCGCGTATGCGATGGCAGCCACAGCGGCAATAGCGCCCACAATGGCCAGTACGCACACTACCACGTTGCATTTTTTCTTCGGCTCCTCTTCCTTTTTATTCAGAAGTTCATTCGCCTTTACAAGATCGATCAGATTCTCAAGCTTATTCATACGTTGCCTCCGTTCCTGACAGCTTAGCTGCCACTTTTCTATTATAGAATACCACAATTCCTCCAAAATTACTACACCCTTTTCAATTTTGCGAAAGATGCGTACATAATCTTTTGTCCGGCTTTGTCAAAATTGACCGTGACTTTATGATCCCGCGGCTCCCGTTCAATTTTTAAGACCGTCCCCTCACCGTATTTTACATGGTTTACCCGGTCGCCCTCCCCGTACTCCAGCTCCGCTGGCTCATGGGCAGGCGCCCCCTTGGAAATTCCGGCCAGCTGGTTCAGGCTGCCGATCCCCTTGGCGATAAAAGGCTTATCCGATCCCGCCGTGGCATGGGGCCGGAAAATGGCTTTTGGCCTGGGGTCAAAAAGCGCCTCCCGGTCGGGGAGCAGGTTATCCTGTTTCCGTTTCTCCGTCATCTCGCTGTCCATGAGACGGGCCGGTATCTCCCTCACGAACCGGCTGACAGGGTTATATTGCGTTTCACCCCGGATCATACGCGATTTCGCACAGGTCAGGGTCAGCTCGTTCATGGCTCTGGTAATGCCCACATAGGCGAGCCGCCTCTCTTCCTCCAAGTTTTCCGGGTCGTCGGACATGATCGTGGCATAGCCGGGGAAGAGGCCATCCTCCATACCGGCCAGGTACACGTTGGGAAATTCCAGGCCCTTTGCCGAGTGCAGGGTCATCAGGAGCACCCTGTCGTCGCTTCCGTCCACGTCATCGATTTCCGCCACCAGCGCCACTTCCTCCAGGAACTCCGTAAGGTTGGGCTCCTGGTGGGTGTCCTGGTAAGCGACGGCCTTCGTGATCAGCTCGTCCACATTCTTCACCCTGTCCTCTGCGCCCTCATCATCATAGTCCTGCAGATATTCTTCATAGCGGATCTTGTCCACGATCTCCTGGATCAGCTCCGCCACGGTCATCTCCTTCTGCCGGCTCCGCAGATCCTCGATCAAATGTACAAAGGGGCGCAGCTTGGCCGCGGCCTTTCCCATTCCCATAATGTCATCCGCCCGCCGTATGGCCTGATATAGGCTGATGTCCATCATCTGCGCGTAATCTTCCAGTTTGTCCATGGTAGCCGCGCCGACGCCGCGTTTCGGCACATTGACAATGCGCCGCAGGGCGATCTCATCCCGCCCATTGTCCACGGTCTTCAGGTAAGCCAGGATATCCTTGATCTCCATCCTGGAATAGAAGTTTGTGCCTCCCACCACATTGTAAGGAATACCGTCCAGTATCATCCGCTCCTCCAGAAGACGCGCCTGGGCGTTGGTCCGGTAGAGCACGGCGCAGTCCCGATAAGAGGCGTCGCCTTTTCTGACCCGCCGGGCCACATCCTCCGCTATATACTCCGCCTCCTCGTAGGCATTGTCAAACTGCCTCAGGTGTATTTTGCTGCCGGCTCCCCGGTCCGTCCAAAGCGCTTTATCCTTGCGGCCCACATTATTTTGGATCACGGCGTTGGCCGCGTCCAATATGGACTGCGTGGATCGGTAATTCTGTTCAAGCTTGATGACCGCCGCCTCCGGGAAATGCTGTTCAAAATCCAGGATATTCCGGATGTTGGCCCCGCGGAAACGGTAGATGGACTGGTCGTCGTCGCCAACGACACAGAGATTCCGGTATTTGTCCGCCAGAAGCCGTACCAGCTCAAACTGTGCAAGGTTTGTGTCCTGGTATTCATCCACCATGATATACCGAAACCGTTCCTGATAAGAATCCAGCACCTCCGGGCAGCTTTTGAACAGTTCCACTGTTTTTACGATGATATCGTCAAAATCCAGGGCGTTGTTTTTCCGCAGGGCCTCCTGGTACTCCCTGTACACTTTCGCGTAAACCGCTTTCCCATAATCGCCGGCCGCGTCCAGCTCATACTCCCTGACGCTGATCAGCTTATCCTTGGCGGAAGATATGGCGCCCAGCAGGGCTTTTTCCTTATAAATTTTAGTGTCGATGCCAAGCTGTTTGCAGATCCCCTTCATCAACACCTTTTGGTCGTCCGTGTCATAGATGGTAAATCCATTGTCGAAGCCCAGCCTGTCTATATGCCGTCTGAGGATCCGCATACAGGCGGAGTGGAATGTGGAGACCCATACCTGGTCCGCCCCGAATCCCACCAGGCTATCCACCCGCTCCCGCATTTCCCCCGCCGCCTTGTTGGTAAAAGTGATGGCGAGGATATTCCAGGGGCTCACGCCCATCTCGCCGATCAGATAGGCGATCCTATGGGTCAAGGCCCTGGTTTTGCCGCTGCCCGCCCCCGCAAGCAGCAGAAGCGGCCCCTCCACCGTTGTCACCGCCAGCTTCTGTTCCCTATTCAATGTATCGTAAATGCTCATCGTCTCTCCCAATCATCCCTGACGGCCGGTCATGTTTTCTCCCGGACATCGCTGAAATTCCAGGTGCGTATATTAAACTCCACAATGGGGGAATCACAGTAAGCGCATTTTTTTGCCCCCAGCTTCGGCAAAGGTGCGCCGCAGTTAGGGCAGTTCATGGCCAGGCCGGAATCCTCCATGTTTTCCGCCAGCTCCCTATCCTGTATGTAAATCAGCTCAACATCGTACCGGCTCTGGCGCAGCCTGTCCCGGCTTCCTTCGCCGGCCTGCCCGTCCGCCGCGGCCCAGCAGCCGTACTGCACCGCGGACTGGAAGACAATGCTGCATCGTCCCTTTATCTTCCGATATGCGCAGATCTCCGTCTGGTGTATCTTGATATCCTGAAAATGCTCTTCTTTGCCCTCCGCCTGCAGCATTTCGATCCGCAGCTTCAGCTTATTCCTCAGCTCGCTGGTCCCTTCCGTCAGCAGGGAGGCATCCAGCCTGTCCACGCTGCGCAGATAGGAAACCAGCACATTTTCCGCCCGCCGCTTCATCTCCTCATAGTGAAGGTCCGGAAAATCTTTCAGGATCCTCGGAAGGAAAAGGCTGGTAGCCGCTGACACAGATTTTGGCGCACATTCGATCTCCTGCGCCGCATCCTGGAGCCCCTTCATGATCATAGTCGTTTGTAACGGCGCATTTGCCAAATCGCCGATCTTCCCTTTGATGCGGCGGTAGGCGTAAACCCCCGCCCCAAGCCCGATCACGGGCAGCGCCAATAGGAGGATCAGCGCAAAAATCCCTGCAGCCACGTCCACCCTGCCTTTCCACAGCCTGAAACTGTACCGTAACGGGAAATCGCAGCAGCCTCACAGACAAAGCTGTTCCGGGCTGCCGCGACCTGTTTCCCCTGTTCCAATGCCTGACGGCTAAAACTTTCCGCTCCGCCGTCCGTCATACTCTGTCGTTGTCGTCAAAGACATCTCCGCACTCAGGACAGAACTTAGGCGGATGCGCAGGGTCTTCCGGCTCCCAGCCACATTTGTCACATCTGTATAAGGGCGCTCCATCCGGTTTCTTTCTGCCGCACTCCGTACAGAACTTGCCCTGGTTTACATGGCCGCAGGCGCATGTCCAACCGTCCATGGCCGGCTTTGGCAGGCCGCACTCCTGGCAGAATTTCCCTCGGTTGTCCTCCTTGCCGCAGACACAGGTCCATCCCAGCACGGCTCCTTCAGCCACCGTGCTGGCCGGCTTCATCTGAGGCTCCTTCCGGGGCTGGGGAGTGCCGAACATACCGCCCATGCCATTGTTCATCATATTCTGCATCATGGCCATTCCCATCATGCCCATGGCGCCGTTCATCGCGGACGCTTTGTCTCCCTCTCCGCCGCCATTCCCCATATTTTCCAGCGCCTTTGTGTAGGCTTCCGTCTGCCTTGCCGATGCCATGCCGGCGTTGGTAAGCACGAAGGTATCGTTCCACTTGTTGATCTTGTCCAGATCCTCCTGGGGAACAATAGGCGCCGCCATGGTCATGGAAACCACCTCGATACCTCTCGTTTCCGCCCATTGTTGGCTGAGGCCCTCCTTCAGGAACGCGGTCACTTCCTCCATATGCATGGGCACCTGATAAGGCAGTACGCCCTCCCCTGCGATCTGTGACAATGCCATGGGCAGCTTCGTCAGAAGCTCCGCCTTCATGGCGCTCATCAGCGTATCGTTTTTATTGTAATCCTCCACCACGTTCCCGGCTACGTTCGTATAAAACAGAATGGGATCCACGATCTTAAATGTATACTGCCCGTTACATTTCACTGTAGTCTCCAGCTCAAAGCCGGTGTTCTTGGCCACAAAATGGAAGGGGATCGGGTTAGGGGTGCCGTAGAGGTTGTTCATGACCTCTTTGGTATTTATGTAATACACCCTCTGATCCTTTCCGGTATTTCCGCCAAATGTAAACCTCTTGCCAAACTGGCGGAAGGACGCCCGAAGGTTCTCGCCCAGGCTGCCGACAAACAGAGAGGGCTCCGAAGAGGTATCATACACAAACTCGCCCGGCTCGGCACAAAATTCCACGATCTTTCCCTGGTCCACGATCAGCATACACTGCCCCACATTGACGGAAATCACGGAATGGTTTGTTATGATATTGTCATTCCCTTTGTTATTGTTGCGGTTCTTTGTGATCTGCTTTTCGCCCTTTACCATCAACAGGTCGCTGGAAAGGGAGTTGCAGTAGAAATACTCCAGAGATAAGGCGTCATCCAGATAGCCGCCCAGCGCGTCCTTTGCCATTTTGATCAGTCCCATTGTTTCTCCTCCATAAAATTCGATTTTAAAGATTTATGTATGCCCGCGGGCCCGCCGCCTCGCAGACAATCTTATTGTACCAAGTTTTACGCCTTTTCTCAACAATTTTGTAAAAAAAGGCAGCAGTTCAGCCCGCGCCATTCCCGAAGCCTCGCTGACGCACTCTCCGGCGCTGTGCGCCTGCCTTTGCTCATAAAACGGCGCTCCCTCAGCCGCCAGACCTGACGGAAAATTCGTGCGGGCACGATTTTCCGTCAAATCAGGCGGCTGGCTGAACTGTTATCAAAAAAGGACGTCGGCCGGAACACTCCCCTTTTTCCGGCCAGGCGCCCTCTTTTCATAACGCTTGCTATATTATTTCCCGGCTGCCTTCTCGGCAAATTCCGTCGTCACCAGATCCTCGTAGGGAACCCGGCTCTCCAACACTTTCGCATCTTCCAAAATGTTCTGAAGCAGGTCAAAGGCGTCCTTCTCAAAGATCAGGTCTTCTTTCCAGGTGTCCTGTTCATAATACCGCTCCACAATTTTGGTCAGCGTCTCCAGATCGGTCTCCGCAAACTGCGGGGCGATCACCTCCGCGATCTCGGAAGGGTCGTGGGACTGCACATAGTCCATCCCCCGCTGCAGGGCGTTCGTAAAAGCCTGAACCGTATCTTTGTTCTTCTCAAGATAACTCTTTCTGGCGGAAAACGCCGTGTATGGCACAAATCCGGAATCCTCTCCCAGAGACGCCACCACGTAGCCCTCCCCCTGCTGCTCCAGGGAAGTGGCGTGTGGTTCAAATTCCACCGTAAACTCCCCCTGGCCGCCGGAAAAGGCAGCGGCTGTAGAGCCAAAATCGATGCTCTGGTCAATGTTGACCTCCCCGGGGTCGATCCCGTTCATCTCCAGAATATATTCAAACACCATTTCCGGCATACCGCCGGCTCTTCCGCCCAGCACATCCTTTCCCACCAGCATATCCCAGGAGAAATCATCGATAGGCTCCCTGGCTACCAGGAAATTACCCGCCCTCTGCGTGAGCTGCGCAAAATTCACCACATAATCTTCCGTGCCGCCCGCGTAAGTGTAAACAGTGCTCTCGCTTCCCATGAATCCGATATCCGCTTCCCCGGTGAGGACCGCCGTCATGGTCTTATCGGCGCCGAAGCCCGTCACCAGCGTAAGCTCGATCCCTTCGTCTTCAAAGTATCCTTCTTCAATAGCCACATACATGGGCGCATAAAAAATGGAATGGGCCACTTCGTTTAGCACGACCTCCTGGCCTCCCGCCGAAGCCTGCCCTCCGCTTCCGCTGCCGCATCCGGCGAGCATCCCCAGCAGGGCCAGCGTCCCAAGGCCCACCGTTCCGGCCTTCCTTAACTTCCCCTTTCTCATAAAAGACCTCCCTAATCAATGATGCTCTATCCTATGAAGGTCTTTTGCCAAAAGTGCCTGTACTTAAAAAAACATATGTTTTTTATCCCTCCGATGGAGTTCCCTTATGTTTTCGGGATTTTGCCTCCGATTTCTCTTTTTCCGATTTTTCCTTTTCCTGCTTCTCTTTTTTCCCGCCCTCCGCCGGCCCCGACAGCTCGTCCACCAGCTTTTCGATCAACAGGCGCTTTATATATACGTCAAAACTCAACGCGCAGATAAAGGAAAACTTCCGGAGAAAATCGCGTTCCTCCTCCGGCGCGTCCAAAAACGTACCCTCCGCCGCCCGAAACTTCTGGACCACATCCGCTTTCAGCGCCTCGACCTGGGCCTTTTCCATGCTGAACGCCTCCCGGTAAACACTTTCCAGATTAAACTCCTCCCCGTTCTGGAAAAATTTCTCCGTGATGGGATGCAGCAGCCTTTGAATATCGCCGATAGACAAGATCCCCTTATAGTAATAGATAAAGATCAGCAGCAGCACATGTTCCTTGGAATACTTTTTCTTCACGGGAGGCGGCAGCAGATCGTTTTTGGCGTAATTATTGATCATTGTCTTGGTCAGGATCTTGTCCTCGCCGGGGTATCTGACGGAAGAGCGCAGCTGGCCGTCCATGAAGGTGGTCACCTGGTCCATATACAGGTCAATGTCGGGAATGTCATCCGGGTTGATGCATCTGACCCTGTCAAGACTGGCCAGGATACTGTTCAGCAGGTCATTGTTGTCTATCGTCATAATCAAATCCGCCTTTCGCGTATATCATCAACTTTATTATATAGTATCCAAAACTACATGACAACTTTTATTTTTGATAATTATGTGTTTACTTTAAGACTTTAGTATGATAAAATTCTCTTTGTAAAGCTGTAAAATTTTACAGTATAAAAGCGCTCCGCGGAATGGGAAGGGAAAAATCCTGACGACTGCCGTGGAAACCGCTTTGCAAAACGCTATTGAAACCGCTAAGGCGGCAGGGGGAATAATATGAACAAGAAAATAAAGACCGAGGCAGTAGATTTCCTGTTTGACGCGATACTATGCCTGAAAAGCCGTGAGGAATGCTATAGCTTTTTCGAGGATCTCTGCACCGTCAACGAGCTGCTGTCCCTGTCTCAGCGCTTTGAAGTGGCTGCCATGCTGAAGAACCACAAGACTTATATGGAGATCGCGGAGAAAACAGGCGCCTCCACAGCTACCATCAGCCGGGTAAACAGGTCCCTGAACTATGGGAACGACGGCTACGAGCTGGTGCTGACGCGCATGGGCACAGACAGCCCGGCGGGATCCGCGGACAACGGGGAGAAAGGATAACTGCCGCTTTCTTTTTGCGCCTGGCACGGCCCCTCTTCCAACAGGGAATACTATTTCAAACAGCAGCAAATATGCTCCCAATGGCATCTCCCTATTTCAACAAATCCACAGGCTTTTCTTTCCGCACTCTTTCATCACGCTGCATTTCCGCCCAAAATCCAAACGAAATTTGACTTTATTTTGACTTTTATTTGATAGGATGGAATAAATTTATAGATCGGAGGGGCTCATAATGCCAGACCGTATATTGATTGTCGATGATGAAACCATGCTGACAAAATTATTGTCCGAGCATTTGCGGGAGTGCGGATATGATCCCCTCGTTGCAAATGACAGCGGCTCGGCTCTTATCCAGCTGCAAAAAAATCCGGATTTAATTCTGCTGGACATCAATATGCCTGATGTTGACGGTTTGGAATTGTGCCGGCATATCCGTGACCATGTTTCCTGTCCCATTCTTTTTTTGACGGCCCGGATCACGGAGCAGGACAAGGTCAACGGCCTGGGATCTGGCGGCGACGATTATATCACGAAGCCTTTTAGCCTAAAAGAACTGACCGCGCGGATCGCCGCGCATTTGAGAAGGGATAAGCGTGACCAAAATAGAGCTTCCGTGCTGACTACCGCGGACGGGCTGATCGTTAATCTAACAGAGCGCCGCGTTTTTTACGGTGAAGATGAGATCGTTTTTTCAAAGAAAGAATTTGACCTGATCGAAGCGCTGATCACCTACAGAGGACAAATTTTTGATAAAGAACGCTTGTATGAAAACGTTTGGGGATTAGACGCGGAGGGCGGCAATCATGTGGTAAAAGAACATATCCGCAGGATCCGCTCAAAACTGCGGGAGGCAACAGGCCGGGAATATATCGAAACAATATGGGGAGTTGGCTACAGATGGAAAAAATAAGAAAAAGAACGCTGAAAATGGAATTTTTTACAGCGGTACTCCTTACTTTGCTGATCGTCGCATTTTTTTCCGCCGCCACGGTTACAGGACTTTTTTTATTCCAGAAATGGCTTGTTCCGGACGGCAGGGACGTCATGGTCCATGCAGACTACATTTATTCTGATGGCACGACTGACCGAGCGGGAGGGAAATTTGAGGTCGGCGGCAAAGCGCAAAGCGTTCCCCTAATCGTGCCGGCAGACAGCGGCGAGCCTGATAAAAAAGAATTGGAAACTATAACGCTCTCCATAGAAAATATGGATCGTGGCATCGGTTGGAACGGCCCAAGGCGAAAAATCGCCTATATTATGTCCGGTATTTCCATGGCAGCACTCCCTGTCCTGTATTCTATTATCGGTTTCTCCCTGTGCGCCCGGTGGTTTTATCGGAAGAAAATCGCCCCGGCCCTTTTTTCTTTAGAGGACGCCACAGAACATATTAGCAGGCAGGACCTGGACTTTACCGTTTCCTGCGCGGCGGAAAACGAGTTGGGACAGCTTTGCCGCTCCTTTGAGCAAATGAGGTTAGCCCTCTATGAGAACAATCGGGAATTATGGAAAAATATTGAGGACAGGAAAATGATACAGGCATCCGTCGCGCATGATTTAAGGAACCCGATCGCTATCATTGAGGGATACACAGAGTATTTGCTGCTCCATTTACAGGCAGGAGACCTGTCAAATGAGAAAATGGAGGGAACGGTTGACAATATCGCAAAAGCGGCTAAGCGGTTAGAACAATATACGGAATCTGTCCGTGAGGTCAACCAGTTAGATGATATTGAAATACACCGCACGGCGGTCTCCGTCAGGGAACTTATTTCCGATATTACAGAGGATCTGTCTCTTATGGTATCTGAGCGGAATGTGGAACTTCGTGTCACCGAAGCAGGTTCGGTTGAAACGATTTCCCTCGACACTTCCATTCTCTACCGTGTTCTTGAGAACATTGTCGGCAATTCCTTAAGGTTTGCAAAGAAAATGATTTCTATTTCCTTCGTAACGGAAGGCAGTCTGTTTGCGGTCACGGTTACAGACGATGGCGAAGGGTATTCCGAAAAAATCTTAAAGAGCAGGAACAGGCTTCTGCTTCCGACAACAGACGAAGACGGACATTGTGGCATGGGGCTTACCATCAGCCGTGTCCTGTGCCGCAAACACGGAGGGAGATTGGAACTATCAAATAATCCTCCCCACGGAGCAGTGACAAAAATTATTTTTGGGATTTGACCGTTTCTTGACCTTTCGTTGTTAGGATCTCCTTGTAAATCATTTTTATTGACAGGAGGTCTTTTTTTATGAAGAAATGGGTGTGCGTTTTACTTGCGCTCGGGGTGCTGCTTCCCCTTTGTGCCTGCGGCGGGGGCGGCCCTGAAAGCCCGACAGGCGGATATGCCCCGCAAAAGGAAACGGCGGGACCGATAACAGCAGACAAAACCAATGTAGAAACAGGACAAAGCAGCGACGCAGGCGGCGACACAGGCGGCCCGTTGTCTTTGTTGTTCCACTTGCAGCGACAAGACACGGACTGCTGTACTGAAAACGGATATTATTATTTGTCCGGCGATGTGGAAAACACTGCGGAGGGGCGGGCCGCAAGACATTTGATGTATATGGACTTTGCGGCGCATCAGGAGATCTATCTGTGTAACAACGCGGCCTGCAGCCACGACACAGTCGATTGTACATCTGTCTTTCCTGTTGATGAGTTTGCCAATTCGTCTATGCTTTTTACCTGTAATGGCGATCTCTACATTATGAGCAAAGAAATGGACATGGACGGCAGCGGCGTAGTAATTATGGGGGCAGGCGGCGGTTCGGGAGTTCCGGTGGAATCCGCGCCGACCGTCCTTTACCGGATAAACTTGGACGGGACAGGCCGGGAAAAGATATACACTTTTGACTCTGCTATTACGGTGGAAGATTTTGCGATAGGCGATGAAAACGGGCTATATTTGATTACCAAAAAACTGTCTGCACAGCAGGGCGGAGACAGTTCTTATCAAACGTCCTCGGAGCGAAAGCTCATTTTTCTCGACCTTCATAGCCGGAAAGAAACCACGCTCTATAACATGGATTTTAACGATAATATCGAATGGGATGTGGTCGGCTGCACAAACCGGCAGCTCGTGTTACATGGCACTGATTTCGGGCGAGAGGTTTCATGGGAAGAAAAACACAGTGACAACGCGGATATTTATGATACGGCAGCCGACGTCTTTTGCCTTTTCAATGTAGATAACGGGGAGCGCAGGGAGATTTATCGTGCCGAAAAAGCAAAGTCACGGAGTTTTGAGGTGGATGAGAACAATTTGTATTATTCCGCAGATGGGGACGGCCTTATCGTAAGCGTAAATTTACATTCAGCCGAACAAAAAACATTGTGTACGATATCACAGGACGCTATCTGGGGTATGGTTGGAGATCGAATCTACACAAGGGATGGTAATGACAGCACATATTACTTTATTGACGTGGACACAGGAGAGATCAGCCACAGCGGCCTTGTAAACAGATCGCTTGGATGGAGCATTGAGATCGTCGCGGAAACAGATTCCCAAGTGTTGATCGTTTATGACTACGATGCCGTTTCAAAAGGCGATGGTTCTTACTCTATCGAAAAGAAGCTGTTTGGGCTGATCGGGAAAGACGACCTGTATGCGGGCAGGGATAACATCACGCCAATCCAAATGATCGGGAGCGGAATGTAAAATGCTGGAACTGAAAGGAATTTCAAAAAAATACAAAGACAAACTTGCGCTGGACGATGTCTCACTGGCTTTGGATAACGGGATCTATGGACTTCTCGGCCCTAATGGGGCCGGAAAGTCCACACTCATGAACATTATCACAGGAAACATAAAGCCCGACGCGGGCCAAGTAAAATGGAACGGAAAAGATATTGCCCTTCTTGGCGCAGAGTATCGTTCCATTTTGGGATATGCCCCGCAGCAGCAGGGAATGTATGACTCCTTCACCGGCCGCAGATTTCTGTCCTATATGGCCGCCTTAAAAGGCATCCGGAAGAAACAGTTATGTGATGAAATTGCCAGGGTCCTGTCCTGCGTCAACATGGCCGAAGCGGCAGACCGATCAATCGGCGCTTACTCCGGCGGCATGAAACAGCGCATCCTGATCGCCCAGGCAATTCTTGGCGATCCGAAGCTCGTCGTCTTGGACGAACCTACCGCCGGGCTCGACCCGAAAGAACGGGTAAGGATCCGTGAACAAATTTCGGCGCTTGCAGGGGATAAAATCATCTTGATCTCCACCCATGTTGTTTCCGACATCGAAACCATAGCGAAAGAGATCCTACTGATCAAATCCGGCACGATGACCGACCACGCTCCTGTTGCTGACCTTTGCCGAAAATATCACGCTTCGGGGCTTGAAGATGTCTACATGCAGCTGTTTGGTAAATTTTCAAACTTTTGAATTGATGTGCGCCGAGGCGCACAAGGGGTATAAAGATGGGAATGCTAACAGTCTTTGAGCTTCAGAAAATCTGGCATAAACGCGGCTTCAAATTTTCTGTCTGTATCGTACTGCTCTTAAATATCTTTTTCCTGTGGTATACAAACCTCGGAAACGACAGAGTGCCGGAACTTTCTTCCTATAAAATGTTCTTAGCCGACACCCGCAAAATGACGGAACAAGAAAAGGGCGCATTTGTATCTGAACTGAAAGAAAAAATAGACGGCGTATCTTTTGTCGCGTGGATCCTGGCCATGCAAAACAGCGAGGTCGGCGCAAACCTTGCCGGGCAGGAAATGGCCGGGAGGCCGGGCGTATTTGAAAAATACTATGGCCTGTATCAATCTGGAGATTATTTGCGATATACAAATTCCCTGGAACTCGAAAGCCTCTTTATCAGCGAAATTGATACGGAAGAACACAGAGTTTCAAATTATAGTTCATACCTTGACTCTGTACAAAATCAAAAAAATTCGCTAAATGGGATTTCTATTTTTGCGTCACAGAACAGGGACAGTTTTGCCGCGCGAAACATTCAAAAAAGCGCCGAAGACCATGAATCGCTCTCAGCAAAAGGGATCAAATGGATGCCGTCAAAGGCAATAACCTCGTCAATGGAAAATGTGTGGACAGATATCCTTTTGGTCCTGCTCTCTTTCCTGTTTATCGGAAGCCTTGTCACAGAAGAAAAGCAAAAGGGATTATTCTATATTACGCGCGGCACAAAATACGGCATGGGCGTCAGCATCGTTTCCAAACTTTCCGCTTTGCTCGTCCATTGTGTCACTGCCTCCGCAGTATTGTATCTCTCCAATTATTTATACTTTGGTTTTACTGCCGGATGGTGCGGTTTGACACCAAAAATCCAGTCGCTCGCCCCGTATATGGAAAGCGCCCTGCCCCTTAACATTTTGGAATTTATGATCCTGTCTGCATTGACAAAGGCATTTGTTTTGTTCGGAGCCGGAGCTGTCCTGACCGGGCTTTGTATCCTATCTGAAAACATGGCGCTGCCGTATTTTGCCGGATCTGTCTTTTGGGTAACAAGTTGGCTGCTATACCGCTTCATCCCCGCGGCCTCTAAGCTCAGCGTGATTAAATACATCAATCCCTTTGGCGCTTTGCGGACTGAAAACCTGTACGGTGCTTACCTAAATCTAAACATTGGCGGATTTCCGTTTTCAAGGACGTTTTTGACATGGATCATGATTGCCATTACCGCCATTTCAGGCATTGCGCTCAGTTACATATCCTTCCTGAATGGAGAAAAAATGCAAATAAAGAAAACGGAAAAACATTTTCTTTTCCGCTTCCGCCCCCATGTCTCCCTGCTTCGGCATGAAGGCTATAAAATACTCTTTTCAAACCACGGCCTCGCAATCCTCCTGCTTTTCTGCTTCTTGACCGGGTACAACACCTTTCACCGCACATACAGCCTGACAACGCAGGAGCAATATTATCAAGATATCATGCTCCAGTTGGAAGGCGCATGGACAAAAGAAAAGGCAGAACTGATCGAGTCGGAATCGGCAAGGTATCAGGAAGCGTTCGCAGAAATCGAAAAGATCGGCCAGATGGCAGCTGCGAATAAAATAGATCAAGAGGTTGCGGAAACCATGAAAACCAAATGGAACAGCGTACTTGCCTTTTATCCGGCATTTCAGCGCGTAGAGAGCCAGCTGGAACTTGTAAAAGAGAATGGAAGCTGTTTTATCTATGACACAGGGTATCTGTACCTGCTCGGCATCCTTGACGGAAACTTGACGACGGACTTTCTGCTTTTGACGCTCGGAATGATCCTTGCGTTCAGCAATGTGTTCCCTATGGAATATCAGACTGGGGCATGGAGGCTGTTGTGCGCTACGGCAAAAGGCAAAAGAGGGATATTGCGGGGGAAAATAGCCGTATGCGGCTTGTCCGCGGTACTCTTTTCCATATTTCCGTTTGCTTGCCGGCTGATCCATATTGCCCGGACATTTCCTATCCATGGATTGTTTTATCCTGCCCAGAGCATTCCGGCCTATCAGGATGCGCCGCGGTTTATGCCAATACTTGGCCTGCTCATACTGAAAATGCTGCTGCAAGCGGCAGCCGGGCTGGCCCTTGCATTTATTGTATTACTGCTTTCAGGATGGCGGAAGAACCATGTCCAGACAATGTTTTGGGGCTTTACTCTTCTATGCGCCCCTGTTATTTTAGCGGTGCTTGGATTTCCATTTGCGCAGTATTTTTCACTATATCCGATATATGCTTACACGCCGCCTTCATTTTCTTCCTGTTGTTTTTCAGCCCTGTTTTCGATTATTAGGCAACAGCAAAACACCACTTCAACAATGAACATAAATACTGCTATAACGGAAGCAGAATGATACAAGCCCAAAATAAGGGCTCCAAGCGGTACGATAACTGAAAAAATATAATATGCTTTTGAGCGATACAGCCAGCCGTAAGGGAACAGATGTGCCCCAAAAACCATGGCATATACCATCACCATCTTATCCGGCATGGCCGCATATACCCACATCACTATTAAAAGATAAAATATTTGGTTTACCGTAAATATTAGCCCTAATTTTGAAAGGGGATTATCCTTATTTTGAAAATCCACCCCTATAACCTTAGAAATAAAATAAGCTAATGGAACCAAAGGGGCAGAACAGCAAAATGTGCATAGATTTTTGGTTAGAATCGGCAAAGATGATATATGGATGACCCAGATTGCCAACCACAAAGGAACAGATGCCAAAATAAAAGGCAATCCTTTTTTCTGCTTCTTCCCGCAATCTGCTTTTAATTCTTGCAGCGCCAGGCATAACATTTCTCTATTTTCCATGCTGCACACTCCTTTCCGCCTGATATTTATGTAATTTTTTGGTATAAATTTCACCCTGACTTTTACTGTACCTTTGATATATCATGATACAGACAAAGTATAAAGCAAGAATGATCCCGACGAATGTTCCCCATTGAATTATCGAACCTTTACCCTCAAAAAAGCCAAACCAATAAAACCCAAGGCATTCATATAAACTGATCGCGCCCATAAAACAGGTTAATCTTGCTGTAAAACTCCACTTTTTGATCATGAAACGGGTAAAAAGCAAATTGAAAATGAAAACACCGCCGACGATCCAAAGCATTAATTTTGTCAAGCTTTTTGTCGAAATAGCCTGAATATCAAAAATATGGCAATAGATTAGAGCCAGAATAAGGAGCCAAGTTGTACAAAAAGCGATCCCGTTTCTCATCCATACACCGAATTGAATAAATCTGTTCCTGCGGTTTTGCATATCTTCCTCCCTATAAAGACAACATATTGCGGATCGCCGGTACATATTTTCTGGATATGTAAAGCTGCTCCCCATTACACATTGTTGCTAAGATCCTGCGGCTGATCTCAGGCTTTAACGACCTGATCTTATTTATATTGACTATCTGTGATTTTGAGATCCTGATAAAATCCTTATCAGAAAGAACCGCCTCCAATTCATATAGCCGCTGCCTGACTTCCATCACATCGTCTTCCGTATATAAAAACGTATGGTTATCCACGGATTCAAAATACAATATATCAAGTAGCTCTACAAGGCACCATTCATTCCCTTTTTTTGCCTGTAGTTTTTTATCAAACATTTCGATATGGTATTTAAGCCGCACGACCTCATCGTCTACCTGCCTGCATTTGATAACTACCTGCAGAGTTTCCCGCATATGTTCTATGATCTGAATATCCATTTGGCACCTCCAATGCAATTATAAGTGCCTATAATATCTTTCTCAAGCATTTCAAGATAAGTGGTACAAATGCAAGTACCAAGATGCCGCCTTTTCCTGTCTATTTGCTGACGTTACGCCTTGGACAGGATTCCTTTCCTCACAAAATTAAGGAAAAGGTAAACGACAATCAGAAACACAATGGTTGTACCGAGGATCGGGTACATTGACGAAATTTCAACTTGACGCCCGAAAAAATATGGGCTGCAGTCCAAGGAGCCTTTGATTTCTTCGATCACTTCCATGGGAACGCCCTGCCTGTTCATTTCAGAGAGGACGCCTTGCATCGCATGATTGCGGACAAGAGATGTCCCGTATGTACCGGGCAGGAACGAGAGGGCTTTTTGAAGGCCCGGCCCAAAAGAGGAGATCGGCATATACGCGCCGCATATAAATCCGTAGCCTGCGCTAATGACCGTACCGACCGCGGAAATCTGCCCCTGCGTTGATAAAAACAAGTTGATGATCGAAGAAAGCGCTGTCCCAAACAGGGCGAGCAATAAAACATCGAGGAAAAGCAGGAAAACATCCGCTGCCGACATATACCATCCCACAAGCGCCACATACACAAGGCATATACCTGCTGCCGTAAAACAGATCATGAGCGTAGAGATCAAAGTGGCGATATAGTAACTCATGGAAAGCAAAGAGGAATTGACAGGGGAAATTTTCAAGTCCTTGACGGTGCCGCTGGCCTTATCCTGCACGATCAGGAAATTGGCGCAAAAAGCGGTTGTCACGCAGGATACGGCGAGAATGGACGAGATCAATTGTCCGCCTACAAGCCCATCGGTCAGACGGTCTGAAAGAGGAAGGAATCCCGGCAGATTCGAAGTGAAATTGCCGCGATACACATTACCGAGAAAAGTCACATAAAGGACAAGCAGGATAGCCGGCGTTATCAAAGAAGCAAGGAACATACCCTTGTCTTTGAAAAACAGCTTTATATTTCTCTTTATAAGAATGAATGCAGTGTTCATTTTTCAGCGCCTCCCACAAGATTTTTCCCTGTAACGGCAAGAAAGACATCGTCCATTTTACCCTTTGTAATCTCATAATCATTGAACACGCCGGGATTTTTAATGATCAGTTCTGTTGCCGCCCTTGTATTCGGGACAAACAGGCGGTAAGCGTCTTTCATCCGCTCATACCCTGTTTCAAGGCTCTTTACCTCGTCTTCACTTGCTCCGTAAAGCGTGATATAGTCTCCGATATAAGCGTTTTTCAGTTCAAGCGGCGTTCCTTCCGCAGAAATTTTTCCATTGTCGAGAATGATGACATAATCGGCTTCGGACGCTTCTTCCATATAGTGGGTAGTCAGGAATACGGTCATGTTCTCGTTTTTTCGAAGGCCGGAGACCACATCCCATAGGTTTTTCCGTGTTTGCGGGTCAAGCCCCGTCGTGGGCTCGTCGAGAATAAGGATCTTAGGGCTATGAAATAACGCGCGGGCGATATCGATCCTTCTGCGCTGCCCTCCCGAGAGCTTTCCTACCGTCCGTTTTAGTATGTCCTCAAACCCAAGCATTTCCGAAAGTACAGAGAGCCTTTCCTGAAACGCTTTTCCCACAATACCGTACAACGCGGCGCGGCTCTCCAGGTTATCATAGACAGAAAGCGCCGAATCAAGGACAGAATTTTGAAAAACAACTCCCAGCTTGCGCTTGATGGCATCCAAATCATGGTCGGGGCTTTGACCGTCGATCAGAATGTCGCCGCTATCCTTTGACAGCTGCCCGCACATGATGTTGATGGTAGTTGATTTGCCTGCGCCATTGATCCCGAGGAAAGCGAAAAGCTCGCCTTCCTGAACGCTAAAGCTCAGGTCCTGTACCGCTTTTACATCACCAAAGCTTTTGCTCAAATGATCGATTTGAATGATTTTTTTCGGCATGTCTCATCCCCCCATAACTAGAAACTTTTGTTTTGCAACGTTTGTTTTTAATTGTACTAAAAAGAACGTTCTCTGTCAAGTCAATGGAAAGGAAAAGGAAAAACAAAGACAGGCATATCGCGGCAAAAATCCGCTGTTTCAAGAACTGCTCCACAAGGTTTTACACCTCATGGAGCAGGAAAAGACAATCAGCAACAACATAGCCTCAAGCATCCAATTTCTGTGCAAAATCAGACATGGCTTCGGAAATTTTGATCTGCTGCGGGCAGACCTTTTCACAGGAGCGGCAGCCGACGCAGGCGGAGGGCTGCTTTTCTGAGGGAACAGCCATGAGCGCCATCGGCGCGATAAACCCGCCGCCGGTAAAACTGTGTTCGTTATACAGATCCAGCAGCATGGGGATATTCAGCCCCTTCGGACAATGGCTGACGCAGTACCGACATGCGGTGCAGGGCAGCACATCGGAAAGCATCCCGTCCGCAACAGAGAGAAGCGTTTCCTCTTCAGCCTCGCTTAGCGGCCTCTCGGTTTCAAACGTATGGATGTTTTCCTGCAGCTGCCGGTAATCGGACATTCCCGAGAGGATCACCGTGACGCCGGGAATGCTCTGCAAAAACCGAAACGCCCATGCGGGAACCGTTTCGTCGGGCCGGTGCGCTTTCAGCCTTTCAGCGCCCGCCTCCGGCAGCCTTGCCAGCTTCCCGCCCCGCAGCGGCTCCATCACCCATATGGGGATATGATGGTCATTCAAAAGCTTCACTTTTTCCTTGGCGTTCTGAAATGACCAGTCGAGATAATTGAGCTGGATCTGACAAAATTCCATATCCTCGCCATACGCGTCGAGAAAACGCTTCATTATCTCCACGCCGCCGTGCGCCGAAAAGCCGAGGTGGCGGATCCGCCCCGCTTTCTTCTGCTCTATTAAATAATCATAAATGCCATATTTCGGATCAAGATAAGCGTCGATATTCATCTCGCAAACATTGTGGAACAGGTAAAAATCAAAGTACTCGACCCCGCATTTTTCCAGCTGCTTTTCAAAAATTTCCCGCACTTTCGGCATATTGGAAAGATCGTATCCGGGGAATTTGTCGGCCAGGAAATAGCTTTCACGCTGATACCGGCTGAGCGCCTTCCCCATGGCGGTCTCGGAATTGCCGCCGTGATAGCCCCATGCCGTATCATAATAGTTGACCCCGTGCTCCATCGCATAGGCAACCATTTTTGCCGTCTCTTCGTTGTCAATGACGTTATCGTCTCCACCGACCACCGGCAGCCGCATAGCGCCCATCCCGAGGGCAGACAATTTTTTGTCCTGAAAATCTTTGCAGACCATGATCTTTCTCCTACTTTCTCACCAAAAGGGATTTCCCCGTCATCTCCGCAGGCTGCTCTCTGCCCATGATCTCAATGAGGGTGGGCACGATATCCGCCAGGCATCCGCCCTCTCTCAAAGTGTATGCCTCGTCATAATTTACCAAGATAAAGGGAACCGGGTTGGTAGTGTGGGCGGTGAAAGGCTCGCCCGTCTCATAATCCACCAGCTGCTCCGCGTTGCCGTGATCCGCACAGATAAACAGTACGCCGCCAACTTCCTTCACAAATTCAACCACTTCTCCCACGCATTTGTCGATCACCTCAATGGCCTCCACAGCAGCCTCCAGGACGCCTGTGTGACCCACCATGTCAGGATTCGCGAAATTGCAGATGATCACATCATAAAAGGGCTCTCCCTTCTCGTCCTTGGCCGTGATGGCCTCGCTCAGCTTGTCGCATACCGTATAAGCGCTCATACGGGGCTTTTTGTCATAAGTGGGCACATACTTGGGGGAGTTCACCAGAATACGGTCCTCGCCGGCATTCGGCTCCTCTACGCCGCCGTTGAAAAAGAACGTCACATGAGCATACTTTTCCGTCTCCGCAATGCGGGCTTGCTTCAAGCCGTTTGCCGCCAGCCACTCGCCAAAGATATTGGTGACCGCGACCTTGTGGAACGCCACCAGCTTGTTAGGGATGGTGGGGTCATAATCCGAGAAGCAGACATATGTGATATTTTTCCTGGGCCCTCTGTCAAATCCCTTGAAATCGTCGTCGCAGAAACTCCTCGTGATCTCTCTCGCACGGTCGGGCCGGAAGTTAAAGAACACCACGGAATCGCCGTCCTGCACCACCGCCACAGCCTTGCCGTCCTCGGTCACCACCGTGGGCTTTACAAACTCGTCGGTCTCCCCCCTGTCATAGGACTGCTGGATCCCGCAGATCCCACAGTCAGCGGTAAGGCCCTCGCCCTTTGTCAAGGCGTCGTAAGCCAGCTTCACCCTGTCATAGTTATTGTCTCTGTCCATAGCATAGTACCGCCCCATCACGGACGCGATCCTGCCCACGCCGATCTTCTTCATCTCCTCCGTCAGCGCTTCCGCAAAATCCTTGCCGCTGGCGGGCGGGGTGTCACGGCCGTCCAGGAAGCAGTGCACATACACCTTCTCCAGGCCATTCCGCTTTGCCAGCTCCAACAGCCCGTAAAGATGGGTGTTATGGCTGTGTACGCCGCCGTCCGACAGAAGGCCCATCAGGTGAAGGGCGCTTCCGTTCTTCCGGCAGTTCTCCACCGCGGCCAGAAGCGCAGGATTTTCAAAAAAAGTGCCGTCCTGGATTTCCTTCGTGATCCTCGTCAGCTCCTGATAAACGATTCGGCCCGCGCCCATGTTCACATGCCCCACCTCGGAGTTGCCCATCTGGCCCTCCGGCAGTCCTACAGCCATGCCGCTGGCGTTTCCCTTCACAAAGGGATATTCCTTCATCAGCCTGTCCATCACGGGCGTCTCCGCGATCGCCACCGCGTTGCCCTCCCTTTTCTCATTCAGTCCGTACCCGTCCAAAATCATCAAAACTACCGGTTTTCTGCTCATCACGATACCATACCTTTCCTGTATTCTCTTTCTCCGCCTTTTGCCCGGCGGCTCCCTTGCGCCTTTCGGCCAAAGGATTTCCCGTTTTCCAGAATTATACACTGAAAACGGTTTCGGCGCAATAGCTATTTGATACCTGGCACACGATACCGCTCAAGGACGATTTCTCTGACAGTATCCTCCGGACTTTTCCGGGTATTATCATACAAATGTCCCTGGTTTTCCGGCATCGACTCCAGCTTCTTTTTCAGGAACAGGGCTCTGTCGATCAAATCCACATCACCGCGCATACGGATACGTCTTTCAATTTCTTCCGCCTCCGCCGTAAGAACAATGTAATAGAGCTCCGC
>CANPYT010000040.1 GCA_947588705.1 uncultured Acetatifactor sp.
TTCGGCGGCGTCTCCCCGACCTACCGGATAGCGCTTGGGGCAGATGCGCCCATGATCGTGTGGGACTTCCACTCCCTGCTCGTCATGGTGCAGATGTGTTTCTCCCTTCTGCTTACGGATAAAAACACGGATATGCGCTTGTGCAAGCACTGCAAAGAGATGTGTTTACACACTCTCTTTAAAGCCTTTATCGCAAGCAGGAAAGGAAACGAATTTTGCAGCCCACAGTGTAAGAACCAGTTTAACGTCTACAAATCGAGGGAGAAGAAAAAAGGAGACAAAAGAAGTGATTGAGAACAGAAATGTAAATATCATAACCGATACCGACGGCAAAAAGCTGGTGCTGATTAATGACATCCGCTTCAAAGGGAAACGGCAGATTGATTGGGACGATGTAAAACAATATCTCAAAGGCTATGTCGGAGATTATTATGAGATTGAGGAAAATGCAGAGCGTATCTTCATCGGTAATGAGTTGCCCGAAGAATATACAGAATCAGAGAGCCGGAAAAGCCTTATGGGCGCAAATGCCAAAGCCAAAGCAAATGCTGCCACCGCCATACCGGAACTGATACAGATTGCCTCGAATCCGGCTTATGAAGAAAACCGAAAAGAAAAGCACGGTAAAAACGCCATGCTCGGTTGGTATAGGTATGATGTGCGGTTCGCCATTCCTATTTATGAAGAAAATGTACTTGTCAGATACAATATTTTTCATGCCCGCCTGCTCATTAACCACGCTGAAAACGGCAAAAAATATCTGTACGACATTCTGGCAATAAAAAAAGAAACGAGCAAGCCGTAACAAGATGTACGGTGAAAACCCATTTCTTACTGTCAATGATATACCTTTTTCCCCATACTGTCAATCCCCGATTTTTATTTTTTCACTTCATCCCCGATTTTTATTTTTTTCACTTCACCATTTTTCAATGAGAAAATTTTTTCAATTATCAACACGCAAAAATCAAAAATTGTATGCATTTAGTTATTGCGAGGGGAATCTTCCCGTGCTACAATAAATGCATACAAAAACGCAAAACAGCGTGTGGAAAGTTGGTGTTCGTTTGAATCAAAAGGAGATTGCTCAAAATGTGCTCAAAGGCAAGGGCGGAATTGCTAAAACCGCCGATTTTGTTGCGGCAGGCATAAAAAAATATGATGTGGCGACACTGAGCAAGGAAGGTTTCCTCGAACGTGTTCGGCGTGGTGTGTACCAATTGCCGGGTAACGATCAAATAACAGAGGAACAGTTGCTCCGCGAACTTCTGCCGCAGGGGATCGTTTGCGTGGAGTCTGCACTGTTTCATTACGGATATAGCGATTTTGCACCCCGTGCCTGGTCTGTTGCCATACCGAGAACGGCATCTAGGGCAGTCAGAAATATCGGGGAAATTCCGGTCAGAGCCTATTATATTCAAAAGGAGTATTTTCCAATTGGAAAGAACATTGAAAGCTTCAACGGTGTAATGCTCTCCGTGTATGATCGGGAACGCACTATTTGCGACTGCTTCAAATATCGGACGAAGCTCGACAATGAAACCTTCAACAAGGCGTTGAATGCCTATGTCGCAGATGACCAGAAAAATCTCGCCAATTTGTCCATGTATGCAAAAAAAATGAAGCTATACACAAAAGTAATGAACGTGATGGAGGTGCTGCTGAGTGGCTGATCTTGCTGCGTCCGTGCTGGCGCGTTTGAAAAACAAAGCGAAGGAAAGCGGCAGAAGCTATCAGCTGTGTTTGCAGCTTTTCTGCCAAGAAGAATTTCTTCGACGACTGGAAAAATCCAAATATGCGGAAAACCTCGTTCTGAAAGGCGGACTGTTCATTTACTCCCTTACGGACTTTGACAGCCGCGTTACCGTTGATGTCGATTTCTTGCTTAGAAAGATTCCAAACACTCCTGAACGGCTCAAGGTGGTACTGGAAGAAATCATAGCGACGAAAACATGCAATGATTTTATTTCATTTGAAATTAAGGACGTCTCTCCAATCGCTATTGCCAAGAAGTATACTGGGATCAGCGCATCTATGATTGCTCGGATTAAAAATACCAGGACACCGTTCGGCATTGACTTTGGCGTCGGTGATGTAATCGTTCCGAAGCAGGAAAAGCGGAAAATCCCGACACAGCTTGCGGATTTTGACCCGCCGACTGTGAACACATATTCGCTGGAAACCACGGTTGCAGAAAAGCTCGACGCAATCCTCAGTTTGATGGAGTTCTCCAGCCGGATGAAGGATTATTACGACATTTATTATCTCGCAAATAAGTTCGATTTCGACGGTGCAACGCTGACGGAAGCTTTGAAAAAGACCTTTGAAAACCGCGGACACCACTTTACCATAGAACAGTTCGAACAGGTCGCGGCCTTTGGCAGAGACGATACAATGCGGAAGAAATGGAAAGCCTTCTGTCGGAAAATTGATACGAAAACGGATGATTTCGATACGGTGCTGAAGACAATGAAAAAGTTCTTGACGGAGCCGTTCACCGCGGCCGTTGAGGCAGAGGAATACTCAGGTAATTGGTCTGCATTGGACGAAAAATGGAGACTTGGCGGAGAGGTGAAAAATGGTTAGGGCAGACGCCGCCCTGTGAATATTTTCCGGCCCGTTGGGAGAAAATGGTCTGCATAAGGAGGCTTGGATCGTATGGTTTGGAATGTATTGTGGATGGCGGCCATGGCCGCCGCTTCCGCGCTGGCGGGCTTTTGCATGGGAAGGCTTTCTGTGGGGACAGAGGAGGTATACGACGAGGAGGGCCAGGGCGCTCTTCCCGGGAAACAGAGGCGCGGGGCCTGGGAGATAGGGGCCGCGGGCCCCCGGGAGCTGTTTGCCGACTGGAAAAACCAGGGCAGGGCGGAAAACAACGGAGCCAGGATGGCGTCGGCCGTAGCGCCAGGCAGGCCGGAGGGCTTGGGACCGGGCAGGGCGGAAAGCAACGGGGCCAGGATGGCGTCGGCCGTAGCACCGGGCAGGCCAGAGAGCTTAGGGCCAGAGGGCTTGAGGCCAGGCAGACCGCAGGGCTTGGGGCCGGAGGCGGCGGAAGACATGGAGGAGCAGGCTCCGCCGGCGGGCGGGGGCAATTTGACGGCGTTTGCAGGCGGACGCCAGATCCCGGGAGAAAGCGGCTATGGGAAGGAACAGGCCGGGAACAGCCGCGTGGGAACTGCGGGCTGGATTTCAGAGCGGGTGATCCGCGGGACCGGAGGCGGTTTCCGGCCGCTGGGCCGGAGATACCGGGGGAGAGGGCAGCAGCAGCCGGAAGGGCGGAAGTGGTCCGTTGGAAGCCCCGTGAAGGGCTGGGTCACATCCTGTAAGGAGGGAGAGCACCCCACTGTGGTGATACAGCCGGAGGACGGCAGGCTGTATGCGCCGGCGGCGGGAAAGATCATGAAGCTGTTCCCGCTGGGGAACGCCATCCTTTTCAGGACGGAATTTGGCGCTGAATTTTATCTTCAGGTGGGAAATGTGGGGGACGATCTGCTGGGCCGTTACTTTCGCCCCAGGGTGCTGCGGAACGAGATCGTCAGCAAGGGAAAGCTGCTCATGGAATTTGACGGCCCGAGCCTGGTGAAGGAGGGCGTATCCCCTGCCGTCACGATCACGCTGGAAAATTCTTCCTATCGGATGAATGTGCATGTGACGGCGCGGCAGCTGGCCGGAGTGGGGGAGGAGATCCTTCTGGTGTCCGAATACCCGGGGCAAGGCAGCGTCCTGTAAATTTGGGTGAATTTATGTGAAAACCGGGTGGTGCGCGGGAGGGCAGTATGGTATAATCCTAAGTAGTAATCTAATAAGAAAAACCCGGCAGCCCCGCGGCGGTATCCGCGGCTGCCGGGCAGCGGGAAGGAGCCTTTGAGATGGAAAAAGCGAATAAAGCCAATGAGACGGAAAAAGCTGACATCGGAAAAATGTGGATCGCAGACCAGGGAGACGGGACCTATACCAACCCGATCCTTTATACCGACTATTCGGATCCTGACGCTATCCGGGTGGGAGAGGACTTTTTTTTGGTGGCGTCCAGCTTTTGCAATACCCCTGCAGTGCCGGTGCTGCACTCCAGGGACCTTGTGAACTGGAAGGTGATCAATTACTGTATGGAGCGGCTGCCCTCCCGGCGGTACGACAAGCCCGTGCACGGGTGCGGGGCCTGGGCTCCGTCCATCCGCTTCCACGACGGGGTGTTTTATGTCTTTATCCCCATGCCGGACGAGGGGATACTGATGTGCCGGACCCAGGATCCCTGGGGAAAGTGGAGCGAGCCGGTCTATGTGCGGAAGGTGGTAGGCTGGATCGACCCCTGCCCTTTCTGGGACGACGACGGGAAGGCGTATATGGTCACCGCCTTTGCCAGAAGCCGCATCGGCTTTAAAAGCATGTTGTACCTGTCCCCGATCAGGCCCGACTGCACAGGCGTACTGGACGACGGCCGGTTTCTCTATGACGGCCACGCCACACAGCCCACCATCGAGGGGCCGAAGATGTATAAGAGAAACGGATATTATTACATATTTGCGCCGGCGGGCGGCGTAAAGACCGGCTGGCAGACGGTGCTCCGCTCCCGGAATATTTACGGCCCTTATGAGGAGCGGATCGTGATGCGCCAGGGGAATACGCCTGTCAACGGCCCTCACCAGGGAGCCTGGGTGGATACGCCGTCCGGGGAAGACTGGTTCCTCCATTTCCAGGATGTGGGGAACGCGGGGCGGGTCCTGCACCTGCAGCCCATGCGGTGGGAGGACGACTGGCCCGTGATCGGCATAAACGATGTGGACGGCTGCGGGGAGCCGGCGCTCCGTTACCGGAAACCGGACGTGGGGGCGGTGTATCCCCCGGACGCCCCGGAGGACAGCGATCTCTTTGACGGCGGGAAGCTGGGCCTGCAATGGCAGTGGAATGCCAACTATAAAGAGGAGTGGTACGCCCTCGGAAAGGACGGACTGACGCTGAAAGCCTGTTCCGCCCCGGCGGACGCGCAGCTCTGCGATATCCCAAACCTGCTTCTGCAGAAATGGCCGGCGCCGGAGTTTGAGATCACGGCCTGCCTGCATCTTGGGGAACTGGCGGAGGGAGACGCGGCCGGCATGGTATCCCTGGGCGGCTGTTACACAGCCTTGGCGGTCCAGGTCCGGGAAGGGCGGAAGATCCTTCAGCAGAGGACGGGCAACCGGGGCGAAAACGACGAGGCGCGGAAAGACTTGGAAACTGTCGAGGGAGAGGTCCTTTACCTGCGCATGTGCGTGGAGCGCGAGACCCTGGTCTCCTTTGAGGTCAGCGCCGACGGAGACGATTTCCGCCCTGTGGGAGAGGCTGTCGCCGCCACGCCCGGCCGCTGGGTGGGGGTGAAGGCCGGCCTGTTTGCCATCCATGAGACGGAAGGCTCCGGCGGGGCTGTGCGGGCGCGGTCTTTTGTGTACGGAAAAAAGTGTTGACAATCCGGTCTTTCTAATTTACAATGAAGGAAATAGGGGGACTTATAGGGCTGACTATCTGACAGGCGGTAGAAAGGGCTACCGTACTGCCGGATAGTTTTGTGTATTCTGAATTTAATCTTTTTCGTCCCGCCCCGCTTCCCCGAAGGGGATAGAGGAAAAAGGGAGGGCCGGGAAGGGTTAAAGATAAATATCACACTTTTTAAAGGAGGAATATTATGAAAAAAATGAAAAAGCCTTTTGCTTTGCTCATGGCAACGCTGCTGGCTGCTTCTACTCTGGCTGCCTGCGGCGACAACGCGGAAACGCCCGAGGGAACGGAACAGCCTGCTGACAGCGGCCAGCAGGGCGAAGCGGAGACGACACCGGCTCCTGAGGAGGACGGGGGGGCTGAAGAAGCCGCTTCCTATATTTACAAGGACTCTGTCTCACAGCTTTGCACCAACTGGAATCCCCATACATACCAGACGAATGACGACGCTTACCTGATGAACGGGGCCCTCACGATTTCCCAACTGTACACCACCGTTTATAATGACGAGCTTCATCCTGTTGACGGGCTGGAACCTTATGCGGGATATGTGATCGTTCCCGAGATGGCCGCCGATTTCCCCACGGATGTGACCGAGGCGGTCAAGGCGGAGCACCCGGAGTTCGGGATCCCTGAGAGCGCGACGGAAGGATACGCGTGGACGGTTCCTCTCCGGGACGACCTGAAGTGGGACAACGGCACGGTGATCAATGCCGAGACTTTCGTGGAGTCCTTTAAGAGGCTGCTGGATCCCAAGCTGATCAACTACCGCGCGGCGGACGCCTATGACGGAACCTATGCCATCGCAAACGCCATGGAATATTCCCTGTCCGGCCAGCCCGCGTTCAAGTCCTTCGGAGAGATGGGGACTACCTATGCGGATTACATCGCGGAGGGCCATACCGACGACGAGGTCTATGTTGACATGAACGGTTTCTGGGGCGTTACCGCCGCTACCAAGTACGGCTTCGCGCCCATTACCGACGACACAATGGTCCGTGACCCGGCGGTGGAAGAGGGCGAGGATGAGGACTATGTGTCCGCCAAGTACCTGTATGACAACTATCTGGCCGCAGGACAACCCTATGAGCCTTATGCAGCGGATTACCTTGGTATCGTGGAGTATCCCTATGAGGCCGGTTATTCTTATGACAACGTAGGTCTCTACGCAAGCGGGGAGAACGAGCTGACCTTTGTGTTCAAGAACGCTTTTGACGGTTATTACCTGATGATGTACGCGATGGGTACTACCTGGCTGGTAGACCCTGAGCTGTACGATTCCTGCCTGAGCGAGCAGGAGACGGCTTCCGGCTCCGTCTGGTCCAGCACATACTGCACCAGCGTTGAGACCAGCCGCTCTTACGGCCCTTACAAGCTGTCCGCTTATCAGACCGATAAGTCCATGCACCTTGTGAGGAACGAGAACTGGTTCGGCTATACCGACGGAAACCATAAGTATGTGGATCCTGAGGACCATGAGACCTATGATATGTGGCAGACCACGGAGATCGACGTACAGCAGATCGCTGAGCCTACTACCAATAAGACCATGTTCCTGGCGGGCCAGCTGATGGGTTACGCCCTGCAGGCTGAGGACTTTGACCAGTACCGCAATTCCGAATACTGCTATTCGACGCCGGCGGAGACCGTCTTCTTCCTGATCCTGAACGGTTACAAGAACGTGATCGAGGACCGCGAGCAGGCTGCTGACTTTGACCAGGCGACGACGGATATCGAGACCATAACGCTGAACAGCTTCCGCCGCGCGGCTGCCGTTACCTTCGACAGAGAGCTGATGGCGGCTACCGTTTCCCCGGCCCGTTCCGGCGGTTACGGACTGGTGGGTTCCGTGTACATCTATGACCCGGAGAGCGGCGCTACTTACCGTGACACCGACCAGGCGAAGAGGGCGCTGTGCAAGTTCTACAGCGTGGACGAGAGCCAGTATGCTTCCCTGGACGAGGCGGCTGATTCCATCACCGGTTATGATCCCGAGACGGCAAAAGAGCTTTATACACAGGCTTACAACGAGGCGCTTGAGGCCGGTTATATCACCGACGCGGACGGTGACGGCGTCTGCGACCAGACGATCACCATCACCTACGCGATCTCGCAGGACAGCGACTTTATGACCAAGACCATCGACTTTATGAACGACTCCTTCGACAAGGCTACCGAAGGTACGCCTCTGTATCAGAAGATCCGCATCGTGAAGTCCGCGCCTCTTGGAAACGACTGGTCTGACCAGCTCAGAGACGGCCTGGTTGACACCTGCCTGGCAGGATGGACCGGTTCCAGGATGGATCCCTTCGGGCTGACCGATACCTGGACCAACTCGAGAAGCGCATATGACGCACAGTGGTTCGATCCCAGCACTGTTTCCATGACGGTGAATGTGGACGGCCAGGATCTTACGACAACTCTGGACGAGTGGTCCAAGGGCCTGAACGGCACCATGATCAGCATCGACGGTCAGGATTACAACTTCGGCTACGGCATGGTGGACACCGAGGTGAGACTGGACATCTTAGCTGAGTTTGAGTCCACGCTGATGGGCGTGTACGACTATATCCCGATCCTGCAGGACGGCGGCATGTCTCTTCTGTCGCAGCAGGTATATTATGTCGTTGAGGATTACAGCCCTGTCATGGGCCGAGGCGGCATCCAGTACATGAAGTACAACTACAGCGAGAGCGAGTGGGATGAATATGTTCAGTCCCAGAACGGCCAGCTTCAATATTGATTGAATCCGGCAAGCTGCAGCTTGTGTGAGAAATGCAGCAGGCGGTGAATACCTCCTGCTGCATTCTTTTCTGAATAGATTCGTGTCTCTGCCGGTGTGCTCCCGGCGCGGAGCGCAGCGGCAGAGACGCGGTGAAACGGACTATTGAATGGAGGGCTCTGTGAGATGCTCAAGTATACCTTGCAAAGAATACTGTATATGATCTTTGTTTTCCTGATCATTGTGTTTATGTGTTTCGTCCTGATCAGGATGCTGCCGCAGCCCCTGCTTCCGCCCAATGACCCGCATACCCAGGTCATTGAAATGAGGCGGGAAGCCCTGGGCTATAACGAACCTTACATTGTTCAGTTCGGGCTTTTCCTGAAGAATGTGGTCACGAAATTTGACTGGGGTTATTCCGAGAAGCTTTACTTCGGACAGGAGGTATGGAGCATCTTCATACAGAAGCTGCCGGCGTCCATGATCGTGAACCTGTATTCCATCGTGCTGAGCATTCCTATCGGGATCGCCCTTGGGATCTTTGCCGCGCTGAAGAAAAATACCTGGATCGACTATACGCTTTCCACTCTGACCATGGTGGTCATCTCTGTTCCGTCTTTCGTGTACGCGTTGGTGGTCCAGTATATTTTCTGCTATAAGCTGCAGTTGTTCCCCTTCCTGATGAAATCCGGGACCGACTGGTTCAGCTGGCCCATGTTCGTGTCGGTGGTCCCCGCGGTGATGAGCCTGTCCTTCGGCGTTATCGCGGGATTTACGAGAACGACCCGGGCGGAGCTGACCGAGGTGCTTACCAGCGAGTTCATGCTTCTTGCCAGGACAAAGGGGCTGACGAAGGCCCAGGCCACGATACGCCATGCGCTCCGCAACTGTTTCGTGGTGATCGTGCCCGCCATTTTCGGAGAGTTTATCGGCATACTGGGCGGGTCGCTGATCATTGAGCGGATCTTTTCCATTCCCGGCGTGGGAGGGCTGACGCTGAACGCCATCCATGGCCTGGATTATAATATCTTTATCCTGACGACCTGCTTTTATACCGCGATCGGGCTGATGGCCAGCCTTGTTGTGGATATCAGCTACGGATTCATTGATCCTCGGATCAGAATGGGGGCGAAAAAATGAGCCAGACCACAGACAGCCGGAAAGACCCGGCAGCGGAACATATTCCCGCAGAGATGTTTGCCTTTGTGCAGGAGGATGAAAAGCTGCACGACAAGGAACTGCAGACGAAAGCCAGAGGTTTTTTCGCGGACGCCATGCTGCGGTTCCGCAAGAATAAGTCCTCGGTGATAGCGGCCTGGATCCTTCTGTTCCTGATCCTTTTCGCCATCCTTGCGCCTGTCTTTTCGCCTTATGACATCAAGGACACCGATAAGCTGTATGTGAATTTCCCGGCTTATGTCCCTTCTGTGGCGGAGAAGGGCCTTGGGTTTATGGACGGGGCAAAGACCTATGACTCCCAGAATGACGCCTCCATGAATTTCTGGCGGGGGATCGCGGTGGAAACGGGGATGGATCCGGTGATCCGCACGGTGGGGCGGCACGCTACCGAGGTAAAATACCGCGGGAAGATGGTGACCCGTTATACCTATGACATCGAAGTCAACGCGTATTATGCGCTCGGCATCGTCTACCGGGTATTTTCCTATGACGAATACCAGCGGATCCAGGAATGGCAGAATGAGACCGGCATTCAGGTGATCTATCCCTATGTGAAGCCTGAGGACATCTCGGGGATCACAGACAATGCCAACCTCTGGTACCAGGTGGACGCCACCGGGGCGGCTGTGCTGGATAAGGACGGGAATTTTGTCCCCGCGTATTCCACCAGCGCGGAGAGCGTCGGCGCCCCCTATGATTCCCTGCGGATCCCCGGAGACGACGGAAGCTATGTCTATTCCACGGCAAAGGCCGGCGCGGTGCAGTGCCGTGTCTGCTATTATAATTATTACCATTACCTGAACGGCCATGAACCCAGTTATATCTTCGGGACAAACGTGATGGGGATGGACCTGTTCTGCGCCATCGGCGTGGGCGCGCGTTTCTCCCTGGTCTTCGCGCTGGTGGTCTCCGCCATCAACCTGACCATCGGTGCGGTCTACGGGGCGATCCAGGGATATTACGGCGGTTATGTGGACATGATCCTGGACCGTATCTCGGATATCCTCTCCGGTGTGCCTTTCGTGGTGGTGACGACGCTGTTCCAGCTGCACCTGGCGCAGAAGGTGGGGGTTGTCCCGTCGTTTCTGTTCGCGTTCGTTCTGACGGGCTGGATCAGTATGGCGGCCCTTACGAGAAAGCAGTTCTACCGCTTTAAGGGGCAGGAATTTATTCTGGCTGCCCGGACGCTGGGGGCGAAAGACCGCAGGCTGATGTTCAAGCATATCTTCCCCAACGCCATCGGCACGATCATTACGAGCTGTGCGCTTGTGATCCCCGGCGTCATCAATTCCGAGACGTCGATGACCTATCTTGGGATCGTGGACCTGAGTTCCTTTGCGGGAACTACCATCGGAACGCTTCTTTCGCAGGGGAACGCGTCCGTTACTTCCGCGCCCCATGCCATGCTTTGGCCCAGCCTGTTCCTGGGGCTTTTGATGATCTGCTTTAACCTGTTCGGAAACGGGCTCAGGGATGCCTTCAATCCATCGACGAGAGGAGTGGAAGACTGATGGAGAAAAAATTACAGGTAAGAAATCTTCGCATATCCTTTCATACTACCAACGGGAAGGTACAGGCCGTCCGGGGGATCGACTTCGACCTGGCGAAGGGGGAGACCCTTGCCATTGTGGGCGAGTCCGGTTCCGGAAAGTCCGTGACTTCCAAGGCGATCCTGGGGATCCTTGCGGGAAACTCCATCGTGGAGTCCGGCGAGATCATTTATGACGGCAAGGATCTTCTGAAGATCTCCGAGGAGGATTTCCATAAGATCCGGGGCGACAAGATCGCCATGATCTTTCAGGACCCCATGTCCAGCTTAAACCCCATTGTCCGCATCGGCAGGCAGCTTACCGAGGCGATGCTCTTAAAGGGCAAGGCGAGGCAGCGGGAGAGCCGGTCTAATTTTAACAGCTATCTGAAAGCGCTGAACGAGGCCATGGCCAAGTCGGGGAAAGACCCTTCCGACGGGGAGAGGGCAAACGTAAACTGTAAAAAATTCGACAAGTTTGAATTTAAGCATATCGAGCTGGAATCCGCCTACAATACGGCCCATGAGGCGGCGGAGGAGGCTTCGGACGATATTTCGAAGATCGCGTTCGAGATGGAGAAGAACGCCGTCGGCAAGGACGCCGCGGACCGGATCAACGATATTGTGCGCCAGTCCAACGCTTCCATCCATCCGTATGTGGTGCCGGAGAGCCGGAAGGCGGAGGTAAAGACGCTTACGGGTTCCCTGAAAAGGCAGTTTAAGAAGAAGGACTACGGGAGTGCGCTGGATAGCCTCCGCCGGATCAGGGAGATCCTGGACGAGGGAAGGGAGAAGCCGGTTCCCAATTTTTTCCGGATGGGTTATTACCTCTGCTTCAGCGGCCAGCCGCTGCCGGACCTGCCGATGGAGAAGCTGAACGATTATCTGAAAGAATACCTGGACAAGGATTTTATGCTGGCGTTTTTGGAGGATGCGGAGCGGGCGATGCGGTATTCCGCGGGAGTGCGCGTCGAAAACATCCGCGCCGCCATGGAGGAGCTTACAAAGTCGCTTGAGGTGTACGGACGGGAAACCCTTGACCGGAAGGAATGTATGGATACCCTGAAACAGCTGGGCGCGGCGGTTGGGAAGACGAACGACCCGCTGGCGCTTGTGAAGGACAGCCTCAGCAATACCTTCTCTTCCAGCCTGAAGGGAGAGCTTGACACTTATTTCCATGCCATAAAGAATAATGGAAAGATCCTGAAAAAATACGAGAAGGAAAAGCGGAAATATGACGCCATCCTGGCAAAGGGAAAGAAGCCGGGCTGGGAGCTTGCGGATGCGGCGGTGACGGATCTTGAGATGATAAAGGGAAACATAGAGCATCTGATCCGGCGTCTGCTGGAGCATTTCCAGGAGATCCTGGATGCGGAGAAAGACCGTGATTACGGAAGCGAGACTGTGGCTGCCATCGATTATCTCAAGGAGAACGCTTCCGGCGTGGTGGCGAAGGTCACGGGGGAGATCGCGAAGCACCGGGCCATCAAGCTGATGGAAGAGGTCGGCATCGCGGAGCCCCACAAGCGCTATCGCCAGTATCCCTTTGAGTTTTCCGGCGGTATGAGGCAGAGGATCGTGATCGCCATAGCGCTGGCGGCGGATCCGGATATCCTGATCTGCGACGAGCCCACCACGGCGCTTGACGTGACGATCCAGTCCCAGATCCTTGAGCTGATCAACCGGCTGAAGGAAGAGCGGAAGCTTTCCGTTATCTTTATCACCCATGACCTGGGCGTTGTGGCGAACATGGCGGACAGGGTGGCGGTGATGTATGCGGGAAAGATCGTGGAGTACGGCACCAGCGAGGATATTTTCTATGATTCCAGGCATCCTTATACCTGGGCGCTCTTGAGCTCCATGCCCGACCTTGACACCAACGAGAAGCTGACGGCGATCCCGGGCACACCGCCCAATATGATCTATCCGCCCAAGGGAGATGCGTTTGCGCCGAGGAACCGCTACGCCATGCAGATCGACTTCGAGCGTCAGCCGCCTATGTTCCGGGTCAGCGATACGCATTATGCCGCTACCTGGCTGCTGCACCCGGATGCGCCGAAGGTAGATCCTCCCAAGGCGATCACGGACAGGATAGCGAGGATGAACCGGAGGAGGCAGCAGGCGCAGGAAGAAACCTGCTGAACCGGCGGGGGCGCCAGAGAAAGGAAGAGCCGTGATCGGCGGCAGAATGAGAGGAAAGATGAGTAATCAGGAACCTTTGCTCAGAGTAGAGCATCTTTGCCAATATTTCAAGGCCGGAAATTTCGTGACGAAAGCAGTGGATGATGTGAGCTTTGACATCCGGAAGGGAGAGGTCTTTGGCCTGGTGGGGGAGTCGGGCTGCGGCAAGACGACCACGGGCCGGTCTATCATCAAACTGTATAATATTACCTCCGGCAATATCTATTTTAAGGGCGTCAGGATCGCCGCGGGCACACAGTCTTACAAGGACGCCATCGCGGCGGCAAAGGCGGAATATGCGGAGAAAGCAAAGCAGCCCGGAGCGGACAAGGCGAAGCTGAAAAGCGAGCTGAACGCCGTCATCCGGGAGCAGAACGAGCTGATCCGTTCCGCAAAGCGGGATCACAAGAACTGTGACAGGAAGCTTGTCACCCAGATCCAGATGATCTTTCAGGATCCCATCGCCTCTTTGGATCCCAGGATGACGGTGCGGGAGATCATTTCGGAGGGTCTGATCATTCAGGGAGAGCGGGATAAGAAGGTCATCGACGAGAAAGTCTACGAGATGCTGGAGCTGGTAGGGCTTGTGCGGGAACATGCTTCCCGTTATCCCCATGAGTTTTCCGGCGGGCAGAGACAGAGGATCGGCGTGGCCCGTTCCATTATTATGAATCCTGACATGATCATCGCGGACGAACCGGTATCCGCCCTTGACGTGTCCGTCCAGGCCCAGGTCATCAACCTTTTGAATGACCTGCGGGAGAAGTTTGGCCTGACGATCCTTTTTATCGCCCATGATCTGTCGGTGGTGAAATATTTCTCCGACCGCATCGGCGTGATGTATTACGGAAAGATGGTGGAGCTGGCGGATTCGGACGAGCTGTTTGCCCATCCTCTGCATCCTTACACCCGCTCGCTTCTGTCGGCGATCCCGCTGCCGGATCCGATCTACGAAAAGTCGAGGAAGCGTATTATCTATAATCCGCTGGCGGAACATGATTATACGACGGATAAGCCTGTTTTCCGGGAAGTGAGGCCCGGGCATTTCGTCCAGTGCAACGAGGCGGAATATCGGAAGATCCAGGCGGAGCTTGCCAAAGATGCGTGAGAAGGGCAGGGAGCTCGCTGTCAGTTTCGCGACGGGAGCGCTGGTGGCGGCGGCGGTATACCGGCTCAGCGCCGGACGGGGGTATCCCCTGCTGCACAGTCTCTGTGACGGCTTTTTTGTGGCGGCGGTACTGCTTCTTGGAGTCGGCGGGCTTCGCGCCCTGCGCAATAGGGGGGCGTTTGACGTGGCCGGGTACGGGATCAGTTCGGCGGTGCGGGTCACGTTTCCCTTTCTCGGAAACGGGGAGCGGGAGGATATCATGGAATACCGCCGCAGAAAGGCGGAGAAGCGCCGGAGCGCCGGCGGCCTGCTGCTGGCCGGGGCGGTTTATCTCGTCCTTTCCCTGATCACCCTTGGGGTTTATTACGGAGGCAGGGGGTAGTTTGCCTGCCGCTTCCGGGGGAAGGAAAGGGCGCGGGAAAAAACGCGGGAGAGCGCACGGGAGAGAACATCACAGGCCCGAGGCGAGAACATCAGGCCCGAGGGGAGGGGCCGCCGATGCGAAAAAAGGGGCGGCCCTGGGAGTCGGGAAACGTTTAAAACAGAGGTGTCTTGCCGCCCGATGGGGGGCGGGGGCCTCTGTTTTTGTGTTTTGTGGCAGTTTAAGCCTGTGCCGTTTGCTGTCAATTTTAACCGTTCAGCCCGCGCCATTCGCAAAGCCGCGCTGCCGCGCTCTCCGGCGCTGTGCGCCTACCTTTGCTCATAAAATGGCGCTCCCTCGGTTGCCGTATCCAGAGGAAAATTCGTGCAAGCACGATTTTCCTCTGAACACGTCAACCGGTTGAACTGTTGCACAATCTTGTACGAAAAGCCGCAAGGATATTGTCAGAAAATTTGAAATATGGTATAATCATTCTGTTAAAGAACAAAGGGCATTAAAGAAGGAAAGCAACAAAAACAACAAAAAGACAGAAAAGTGAAATACAGTAACAGGAGGATTAAAATTATGACTGCTTCACAGTACAAAAGGGCTCATTCCACAATTTACCCGATTATTGCCATTATCATGGTATATGTGTGCCTGATCATGATTGGCCAGATCACGGCGGTTCAGTCCAGATGGACGAACTGGCTGCAGATTATTGTCAGCGCCCTGGCGCTGGTAGGAGCTACCGCGTTTTATGTGACAAAGAAGGAGGAAAAGATCTGCGGGATCGGTATGCTGTCATGCGCGTCAGCGGCGTATGTGGTCATCGTCCTGTGCACAAACAACATTGAGTGTTTTGCTTATGCTTTCCCGATCCTGTTCGCATCCATGGCTCTTTTGAATGTGAAATTTGTTATTGCGGGCGATGTCATCATCGTTGCGGCCAATGTGATCAAACTGATCTCGCGTTACGGCGGCAGCGATACCAACAACCAGCAGTCTCTGTTTGTGGCGGTGTTTGCCAGCGCACTGGTGTGCTTTGGGGCATTCCGGGTGGTAAAGCTGCTCATCCGCAACAATGAGGAAAATATGGCTACGATCACGGAAGCCGCCCAGAAACAGGAACAGAGTTATAAGAAGACCATAGCCGTGGCGGAGGATATCTCCAGAAACTTTGCGGACGCTATGGAGATGCTGGACCGGCTGGACAAGAGCGTAGACACCAGCAACTTTGCGATGAGCAATATTGCGGAGAGCACGGAGAGCACGGCGGAAGCCATTCAGGAACAGGCAAACATGTGCGCGGAGATCCAGGAGCATACGGATGTGGCGGAAAATGAGACAAAGAATATGATCGAAGCCTCGAAGCGCACGGATGAAAACGTGGAGGAAGGCTCCGCCATGGTGAAGGAGCTGCGGGAACAGGCCCACAATGTGGAGACCGCCAGCGCTGTGACGGTGGAGGTGATCGAGAGCTTGACCCAGAAAGTGGCGGAAGTACAGAATTTTGTGGGAACTATCCTGAGCATTTCCAGCCAGACTAACCTTCTTGCGCTGAACGCTTCCATTGAGGCGGCCCGCGCGGGCGAGGCAGGAAGGGGCTTTGCTGTGGTGGCGGAGGAGATCCGGCAGCTGTCGGAGCAGACCAAGGACGCTTCCAACAATATCACCAGCATTATCGAGGAACTGAACGGAGACACCAGACGGGCCAACGAGAGCATCAAAAATTCCGTCGCGTCTGTGGAAAAGCAGAATGAGCTGATCGAAGAGACCCGTGAGAAATTTGAGAAGATCAATGAGGGCGTTACGGAGCTTACCGCGAATATTGATACCACGGAGCAGGTCATCAAGCAGATCCTGCAGTCCACTGGCGTCATTTCCGAGAACATCACCCATCTTTCCGCAACCAGTGAAGAGGTTGCGGCATCCTCTACGGAAGGTATGAGGACTTCCGAAAATACCGTGGAAGATATGAAGGCATGTAGGGCGGTTCTGGAGAAAATCTACGCCCTGGCCCAGGAGCTTCAGCAGGCCAACGCCTGACAATGTATAAGTTCCGAAGGGCAAGGTTAAAAAATAAAATCAGAATGTCAGAATGGAGAGAAAAGCCATGAGCAAAAAACCTTATGCAGAGAGAAGCCTGAAGTTTGAGACCTTACAGCTTCACGTAGGACAGGAACAGCCCGACCCCGTCACGGATGCCAGGGCGGTGCCGATCTATCAGACTTCTTCCTATGTATTCCACAACTGTGACCATGCGGCGGCCCGGTTCAGCCTTGAGGACAACGGCAATATCTACGGCCGTCTGACCAATCCCACCCAGGACGTGTTTGAGCGCAGGATCGCGGCACTTGAGGGCGGTACAGCCGCACTTGCCACCGCAAGCGGCGCGGCGGCAGTGACATATGCCATCCAGAACCTGGCAAAGGCGGGAGATCATATTGTCTCCGCCAACAATATCTATGGCGGGACCTATAACCTGCTGGCACACACGCTGCCTGACTATGGCGTGGCCACAACTTTTGTGGATCCGGCTGATTTTAGCGCCATAGAGAATGCAATCCGGGAAAATACGAAGGCAGTATTTATCGAGACCTTGGGAAATCCTAACTCGGATGTGGTGGACATTGAGAAAATTGCGGAGATCGCCCACGCCCACAAGATCCCGCTGGTGATCGACAATACTTTTGCCACTCCTTATCTGGTGCGGCCCATTGAGTACGGCGCGGATATCGTAGTGCATTCCGCTACCAAGTTCATCGGCGGCCACGGCACCACCATCGGCGGCGTCATTGTGGAGAGCGGAAAATTTGACTGGGAGGCTTCCGGCAAATTCCCTCACCTGACCACGCCAAATGACAGTTATCACGGCGTCACATTCAGCAAGGCGGCGCCCGGTGCGGCATTTGTCACGGCGATCCGCGCTATTCTGCTGCGGGATACGGGAGCGACCATCTCCCCCTTCCATGCGTTCTTCTTCCTTCAGGGGCTTGAAACTCTTTCCCTGCGGGTAGAGCGCCATGTGGAGAATGCCCTGAAGGTGGTGGAATACTTAAATAATAATCCCAAAGTGGAGAGGGTCCATCATCCGTCCGTTTCGAAGGATCCGGTACAGCAGGCATTGTACCGAAAGTATTTCCCCAACGGAGGCGGTTCCATCTTTACCTTTGAGATCCGTGGCGGCGAGGCGGAGGCTAAGAAATTTATCGACAATCTGGAGCTGTTCTCCCTGTTAGCCAATGTGGCGGATGTGAAGTCTCTGGTGATCCACCCGGCTTCCACCACCCATGCCCAGCTGAACGATAAGGAGCTGGAAGAGCAGGGGATTTACAGGAACACCATACGGTTATCGATTGGCACCGAGCATATCGACGATATCATTGAGGATCTGGCCGGCGGCTTTGACAGCATCTGACTTTTGGGGCTGATCCATTTTATGGCCCGTGTCTTCGGGCTTCCCGGCATTTTCCTCTTAAATGGCTTATATGGCCGCATCAGCGGCCATTTCATAAACAGGGATCTGTGCGTCAGCACAGATCCCTGTACTTTTTTATCGATTTCTTCGCAAAACAGCATGGAGGCGCGATTTCCTTTGGCTTTCCTTTGCCTTAAAAAACATATTGACAATGTTATTGCAATCGCATATAATGTACTTATCGGATAAGTACGCATATGACAGTCAGTACATATATAATAACAATACGCGCATAATGGACAATACGCACATAATGGACAATACGCGCATAACGGACAATACGCGTATAACGGACAGTACGCGCATAATGGACAATACGCACATAATGGACAATACGCGCATAACGGACAATACGCACATAGCGGACAATACGCACATAGCGGACAGTACGCACATAATAACAGTACACATACAATGAACAGTACACATGGGGTATATATATGGAAATAATTATAAGTAATAGCAGTGATAAACCTATTTATGAGCAGATCAGTATTCAGGTCAAGAACTTGATCATGAACGGAACTTTATCTGCGGGGGAAGCAATACCGTCTATGAGAGCATTAGCCAAAGACTTGCATATCAGCGTTATTACTGTCCAAAGAGCCTATGAAGACCTGACCCGTGACGGATTCATCGAAACTGTTTCAGGGAAGGGGAGTTTTGTCGCGGCCCAGAACAAAGAGTTTATTCAGGAGGAACAGCTTCGCATAGCGGAAGAGCTATTGCAAAAGGCTGCGGAAATCGGCAGGGCGCATGGAATCAGTTATGAGCAATTGACAAGTATTCTGAAATTATTTTACGAAGAATGATCAGGAGGCGAGGATATGGAAAAAAACAACATTTTAGTGCGGGATTTATGCAAGCAGTTTGACAGTTTTTTGTTAGACCATGTGTCTTTTCAAGTTCCGAAAGGCAGGATCGTCGGCTTTATTGGAGAAAACGGAGCCGGGAAAAGTACGACGATCAATCTCATACTGAATGAATGTAAGAGGGATGAAGGGCAGATACAGATTTTTGGCGAGGATAATACGATTATGTCCGTCAAAGAGGAGATCGGCGTTGTCTTTGATGAATGTAACTTTCACGATGTATTTAGTCCTTTGGACATTGAAAAAATATTGTCCGGTGTATATAAATCGTGGGACGGCAGCCTTTACAGGCAGTATCTGAAAAAATTCAAGATCCCTGAAAGAAAACAAATAGGTTCTTTTTCAAAGGGAATGAAAATGAAATTATCCATTATCTGCGCTATGGCACATAAACCGAAGCTTTTGATTTTAGACGAAGCGACAACGGGGCTTGATCCTGTGGTGCGTGATGAAATGTTGGATCTGTTTTTAGATTTTATACAAGACGAGGAATGTTCTATTTTCTTTTCCTCTCACATCACGTCGGACATACAGAAAATTGCAGATTATGTGATCCTGATCCATCAGGGCAAAATCATTTTTGAAGAGCAAAAAGACGATCTTGTGTATCATTTTGGGATAATGAAGTGCGGGAAGGAAAAGTTTGCTTCCATTCCCCCGGAGGATTATATGATCCACAGGATCACAAATGTGAGCGTGGAATGTCTTGTCCGTGACAAAGAGGCAATAAAGCACAAATACAAAGATATTGTAGTTGATAATGCGACACTGGAAGATATCATGCTTTTTTACATCAAAGGAGGCGCGGCATGAAAGGGTTGATTTATAAAGACATCTCGATCTTCTTTAAGGATATTGACAAGAAGCAGATCCTGTTAGTGATTGGCGTAATTGTATTGCTTATGGTCAATACCGGGGTTTATGCGGGGCTTTTTGCCTCTGTAATGCTTGCCATGGCAGTAGGTATGCAGAATATAATGAGTTTTGCGAGTGATGAAAAGGCAAGTTGGAAAAAGTATCAGCTGACAATGCCTATAAATGCTGTTTCGGCAGTAGCAAGCAAATATATTTCCGTTATTTGTACATTGGCAGTCAGCATTGTGGGAAGCATGATATTGAATCTTTTTCCAACGATTGCCTTTCAGAGTTTTAATGCTGTTGTTTGGGGAGCGTCCGCTGCTGCATCTTTAGTCATTCCATTGTTGTGGGCTGGGATCTGCCTGCCATTGACTTATTGGTTTGGCTTTCGGTCTGCACAGACAATGGGGCTTCTTGCAGTCATTCCAATGTTCTATTTTATAAAATATTTTGAAGATGGCGTTGGATTTTCTGCTATGGCAAATTCTATGTTTTCTTATGTTGTCGTGGCAGGAATTGCGGCAATTGTCCTCTTTGCCTTTTCAATGATAATAAGCATAATGGGCTATAGCAGAAAAAAGTAGATGCAGTCCTCCGGGGAGGACCGCACGGTTATGAAAACACGTTCAAAACCTCTGCGCCCTCCCTTACAAACGCGATAAACTCCCCGATCCCGGCCCGGCAGCTGACCGTCTTTCCGCCCTCTATGGCGGCCCTGCCGGTCGTCCTGATCCAGCTGCCCTCTGGCAGATAGACCTCACGCTCGGTCTGGCCCTGCTCTAAGATCGGCGCGAAGAGGATATCCGGGCCGAACATGTACTGGTCGTTTAGGGTGTAGCAGCACTCGTCTTTCGGAAAATCGAAAAACATCGGCCGCATGATCGGCTCGCCGGTCTTTGAGGTGCGCTCGGCACATTCCAAAATATAGGGCTTGAGGCGGCAGCGCAGGTGGATGAGCCCTTTCAGGATTTCGTAGTCGCGGTCGCCGAAATGCCAGATCTCGTTGTAGCCGCCGCCGTCGCAGATGATGCCGGGATAGGGATCCTCATAGTACGATTGCTTCAGGCGGGTACCGTGAAGCCTCATCACCGGGCAGAACAGTCCGAACTGGAACCACCGCACGATCAATTCGCGAAAATAATCGCTTTCGGTGTCGCCGTTGAAAAATCCGCCGATATCGCTGTTCCACCAGGGGATCCCGCACATAGCCATCGAAAGGCCGGAAACTACGCTCTGGCGAAGCGCGTTGAAGTCGGATCCAATGTCGCCGTTCCAGACGAGCGCACCGAACCTTTGCGATCCGGGATATGCCGCTCTTGTCAGCAAGACCACATCCTCCTCGCCCTCAGATTTGAGCCCGTCATGGAAACATTTAGAATAATAATAGGGATATGTCAGGCCCGTTTCGGCCATGCTGCCGATGTGGGTCTTTAGGTTTTCCCACTGCTGCGGGTGGACCTCCGGCTCGGCCTCGTCGAGCCAGAAAGTGCGGATGCCGAATGTAATGTAGGTCTTGCGGATCTGTTCCCAGACGAAAGCCCGCGCTTCAGGGTTTGTCATGTCAACATAGGTGTTATTGCCCCAGAAATCGAAGATCGGGTGCTGGCCGTTTTCGGTGCGGATCAGCAGATTCCGTTCGTTCATTTCCTGCCAGTTGCGGCTTTTTGGGTTGATCGTGGGCCAATAGGAGACGACAGGGCGGATTCCCATCTCCTTAAGCTCTTTGACCATTCCGGCCGGGTCGGGCCAGTATTTCGGGTCGAAGTCACAGTTGCCCTGCTCGGTCCAGTGGAAAAAGTCGATGACGATGGCGTCGAGCGGGATCCCGCGACTATGGTACTCGCGGGCAACTTTTAGAAGTTCTTCCTGGGATTCATAGCGGCATTTGGACTGCCAGAAGCCGGCGGCCCACTGCGGCATTTTTGGCGCAAAGCCGGTCAGGCGGCAGTATATATTCATGACCTGGGCGGGTGTGTCCCCAACGAAGACGAGGTAGTCGGCCTGCCTGGTGTTTTCCGCTGTCCAGACGGTATGGTTTAAGCCGAACTCGACCTGCCCCGGCGAGGGATTGTTCCATAAGAATCCATACCCCAGTGAAGAGTAGATTACCGGCAGCGTTGATTTTGTATTCCAGTTCGCGATGTCATATGTGCAGCCCTTGCGGTCGAAAAAGTCCTGCTGCTCCTGCCCAAGGCCGTAGATGTGCTCGTCGCGGGCGTCAAAATTCACGCGGATCCGGTAATTTTCGCCTGCGATATGGCGGTAGCGGGTGACCGGGTCAGCCTCCTCGTGTGTGGCAAGGACAGTCTCGCCGTTTTTCTGAAATTCGATCCTGCTTCCCGACCAGGATTTTGACAGCCGGACTGTCATGCCGCCGTTTTTGATGATCCCGGTTTCGCCCTCCAGATAGACCTCGGCGGAGCAGTCCCCCGGCTCTAAAAGCGTCCATTTTTCATCGTAAATGCGGGTATTTCGCGATGCGCGCACCCTTACACAGTTTTCGCCGTAAGGCTCTACAAAAATGTTTTCGTCGCGGGTCGTAAAGAACAGCCCGCCGTTTTTTACTTTCACGATGCCCATAAAAAACCTCCCAGGAATTGATAGATTTATATTAACATATTTATTTTAACAAATGTGTACAGGAAAAGAAAGGCTGCAGGAAAAGAAAAACAGGAAAAGAAAAACAGGAAAAGAAAAACAGGAAAAGAAAAACAGGAAAAGAAAAACAGGAAA
>CANPYT010000041.1 GCA_947588705.1 uncultured Acetatifactor sp.
TGAAAAATTCTCTGTTTTGACGAGGAAAAATCTCGCATTTATTCAATGGGATTCAACTGCTAGGCTGAGTAGTTACACAGTTCGGCGTAAAACATTATAGGTCCTGCGGCCCCTGATGATGCAGGGGCGCAGAGGAGGGCCGGCCTTCGCGGGGATCTGTGCCCTGCTCTGTCCGAACCTTGATCCTCGGCTTTCTCCAGATGCCCGCGAGATAAAGCAAAAACAACAGAGCCGCGGCAATACCGTTGCTGACTACCACAGAGTACCACACGCTCCTGACCCCCATCTTCAGCACACTTTCACAAAACCAGAGCGTCGCGAAGCGGAAGACCCAAAGCCGGGCCGCATCCATCGCCATTGTGACCTCCGTATGCCCTGTTCCCTGAAACAGCCCTGAGCAGCAGTTGGTGACGCCGTTGGCAAAACACCAGAACGCCATGATACTCAAGAAATCCGCCGCCATGGCAATAACTTCGGCATCGTCGGAAAAAATGCTCACGATAGCGGTGGAGATGACATTCCGTGACAGGACCATTCCCCCTACAAACAGAAAGACTACCGCAATACCCATGGATATCTTATATCCCTTTTCTGCCCGATCCGTCTGCCCCGCGCCCATATTCTGGCCAACGATGGTTGCCACCGCAGAACCGATGCCATTGGAAGGCAGGGTAATCAAGCCGTTTACCTTATTTCCGATGCCATAAGCCGCCATAGCCTGGGAACCATATACAAACACATTTCTGCTCATCAGCAGAAACCCCAGCTGCATGGTGCTCCCTCCGATGGCGGTGGGAAGGCCGATCTGTAAGATCATCTTTACCTTATCCCACTTCAATCTCATGCAGCTCCGATCCAAGCCTACTTCCTCGCCTTTCCTGCACAGCAGCCCAAAGGCCACGGCGGCAGGCAGAAGCTTAGCCAACACCGTAGCCAGAGCCGCTCCTGCCACTCCCATCTTACACAACACGATCAGCGCGGGATCCATAACCATATTGAAGAGAATGCCAAAGAGATTCAGCAGCATGGGCGTCACCGTGTCTCCCTGAGCCTGATGGATCGCGGAAAAAATATTCACCATAAACAGAAAAGGCATATCCCATATCACTACCCGCAGGTACATGACGGCATGTGTGCTGATCTCCCCTTCCGCCCCCAGCCACCGGACGATCGCCGGTGTGCAGAAAAAGCAGACCGCCGCGCAGATCAGAGCAAAGCCTGTGGCACAGACAAAGATCTGGTTTGCCATATGCCTGGCGCTTTTCTTTTCCCCGGCGCCGATAAACTGAGAGATCAGCACAGAACCTGCCACGGTCACTCCTGTTCCGAAATTGATCACAATATTCTGCACCGGCGTCACCAGGTTGATGGCCGCCAGCTGATCCGTACCCAGCTTCCCCAGCCAATATGTATCCGTCAGGTTATACATGGTCTGCATAAAACTGTTGATGATCACAGGAACAGCCAGTGCCAGCACCGCTTTCCACAGGCTGCCGTGTAAAATTTCTTCCTGATTTTTAACTGCCGCTTTCACTTCAATTCCCCTTTTCCGTCCTCATTTCTCTTTTCCAGCAAATATCCCCGGCTCCGCCGGTCTTTGCAAAAAGAAAGTGCCATGATCTATTCTGTCCATGGCACTTCCAAGCTGTCTCCAATCACTTATTCCCAGGAAATACAATCCGCATAATCCTGCCAGATCAGGCAGATCCAGGTCTTACCCTGATTAAACACGATCTCATTACCGTTTTGGTCATAGAACATATTGGCTTCATAATCGCTGTTACGCTTCCACGTTCCCTCGATCACTTTTCCATTTGTAAACACATAGGCTTTGCCGGAACCATGTACGCCAAATGCAAGATAATCGTGGTCATCCCTCACTTCGCCCACACAAACCTTAAAGATCACATTGGATACCGCCAGCTGCTGGTCGTTATCCACATCTACCTGGGGCGCGCCGTACTGATAGCGGTAATACAGGTGATCTTCTTCGTTGTAATCAAAGCGGATAGCATTTTCTCCGGTATAGCTGCCGTAACCGCCCTTATTGGATGAAGTGCCTCCGGGATAGATGACCTTCGCGTCCGGATACACATCATAAGTCGCTATGTATCCCTCGTCCGCAAAGGTAAACGCCTGCTCAAACCTGTCATGCTCCGCATAGGTCTTTGCATAGTTCAGCTTCTCAACGCCTTTTTCATAGCCTGCGATGTTCATGCTGCTGGTGAACTCTGTGGAATACCCCGGATTTAATCCCCGGCTGAAAGGGTCTCCTTCGCTGCTGCCGAATCCTACATCGATCCCATCCAGCTTCACACTGATATTGTCGATCCGATCCGTGTTGATAATAGGGCTCACATAGGGAACCGCCAGACCCCAGTTACAGTAAATGGAATCATAGGCCATGGCCTCATATACATAATAGTCGCGGCTGCTGCGGACAGGCCCTATCTTGTCAAGATTATCATAATCTTCAAAAAGAGCCATCAGACGGGTGATACGTCCTTCCACAGGCGCCTCATATATGATGCTGGCCTGGGATATGCCGTGCTGGGGTACGGTGCTGTAATCATTTGTTCCCGGAACCTTCAGATTGTTGTTTGGAATCATGATTGCGAAATTTCTTCGCTGAACGACATTTGCATCCTTCCACTCACCGGTGAGATAGCTCTGCATTTTCCCATCCACAACAGAACGCTCCCTGATCGGATGCTCTTCGCCGCCTGGCAGACGCCCGTCCGCCATAGGGGTACCCTCCGGGGCCTCAGTCTGCTGCTCCTGTGTGTTGTCTGCTTCCGCCGGCGCCTCTGTTATGATCGGCTGAGGCGTTACCACCTGGACAGGGGAATTGACCGGCGCGTCTTCGCCGCATCCCGCCAGAATTCCTGCTGCGACCACTATTGCTGCCAATACTTTCTTTCTCATAAAAAGTTCCTTTCCTGTATATTTTATTCTATTTTATAACCGGTTACTTGTTTTTGTCTATCTTTTCAACAAAAATTAAGAAAATATTTGTAACAGTTCAGCCAGCCGCCTGATTTGACGGAAAATCGTGCTCGCACGAATTTTCCGTCATGTCTGGCGGCTGAGGGAGCGCCATCTTATGAGCAAAGGAAGTCGCGGAGCGACGAAAAGCGCGTAAGCGCGGCTTTGCGAATGGCGCGGCTGAACTGTTACAAATATTTCGCTTCCGCACTCTCTGTTATTTTAACACAAATCGCGTCATTATGTACAGCAGAAAGTGTCTTTCCTTTTGCCAAATTTTATGCTAAGATATGTTTATATAAGTAAGCTTGTTCGCTGTCGCGGATTGGAGGTATGCATAATGAAATTTAAAAAAGACATTGACATGAACGCATTTCTGGAAGCCGCCAAACAATGCGAGGGCACTGTTTTCTTTCAGACAACGGAAGGCGATATCCTGAATCTGAAATCTCTGCTCTCCCGATATGTACTGATGTCCGTCATGGGCAATCCGCACGTTTTGGAAAATGCGCAGATCACCTGCGTCCAGGAGGAAGATTATCAGAAATTGACAGATTACCTGACAGAGGACGAGAACTGATTTAGGACAAGACAAAGGGCTGCCGCGCAGCCCTTTGTTTTTTGCCTGTTTATACTTTCTTAAACCGATTGACTTCCTCGCTCAGCTTCTCGGAAATCTGTCTGGTATGCTCTGTCTCCTTCTGGATCTCCGACATTGCCTCCACCAGCGTCACTGCGCTGTCCGCCACATTGGTGATACCCTTGGCATTCTCTTCCACCGCTGTAGAAATATCGTTGATGCCGGTATTCATGGCTTCCATGGTCTGGCTGATGTCGGAAGTGTTGGCGGCAACGCCGCCCAGTATCACGTCAACACTGTCAGCATCCTGTTTATACTGTTCCACAACATCTACAAAGTTGTCGTAGTCCTTCATGATCTCTTCGTCCACGAACTGAAGCATTTCCTCGGCATTCCTTGCCAGCTTCTCCACCGCATCCGTCACCAGTGCGCTGATCGTCTGGATATTGTTTGCCGCCTCGGCACTGCTGTCCGCAAGGCCACGGATCTCGCCGGCCACTACCGCAAAGCCTCTGCCCGCCTCGCCGGCTCTCGCGGCCTCGATGGAAGCGTTCAGGGAAAGCAGGTTCGTCTGGCTTGTGATACTCAGGATCTCCTGGGTCATCTCGTTGATCTTCTGTACGCTGCGGCTTTCCTCCAGGGCAACCTGCAGAGTCTCCCGGATCTGCATGATAGTTTTTCCGGTCTTTTCCTTGCCCTGTATGGTGCTGCGGTGCATTTCCGTAGCGCGGCTCTTGATATCCTGCACCAGGCTTACACCGTTCTGTACACTGTCCTCCATGGACTGGATCTCGTTAAGCACATTGGTACTGCCGTCAGACAACTGGCCCAGCGTAGCGGAGATCTCCTGCATACTGGCGGCCATTTCCTCTGTAGCGGCGGAGACATTGCCGGCGCTCTCGTTGGACTCTGCGATCTGATCTGTAATGACCTGGGAAGACTGGTCCATGTTGGTAGATTCTGTCTTTAGATCCCGCATAATGGACTGCAGACGGGAAATAAAGTTGTTGATACCCTGCGCCATCTGGCCTACTTCATCCTTGGACTTGACAGGTACGCGCTCCGTGAGATCACCCTGGCTGGCATCCACCTTGCTGATGATATCCCGCAAGACCTTGCCGGACTCCCGCGCAGGTCTCACAACGGTAACAGAAACGACCACCACCGTGACAGCTATGACGATCACATACAGGGCCAGCGCCGCGTAGTTAAAGATAATGGTTCCGCTGATCTGTACGGAACTGCGTCTGACAGCTTCGCCTACAAGAGACGAAAGCACCTCTTCAAATTCCGTCTGGGCCTGCTCCACCGCGCTGATCAGCGACGTAAAATTTCCCATCAGGGTCTTCGCCTGTACATACTGGCCTTCCGTCAGATAATCATAAACTCTCGCAGCCGGCTCCATATAAGCGTTCAGCGCCGCCGCATAAGCGCCGCAGACATCGTTCAGGTCACTGTCGCCCACGCTGGCGGCCAGCGATGACATAGCCGCGATCGCGCTGTTTGCCTTATCCAGAGATGACTTCAGCTGCTCCAGCCGGGTCTCGCCATTCGCCCCCATATATTCGTTACATGCCAGATTCGCATACAGCTGGACCTGATAGTACGCAGACGAGACTTCACCCTCTGTCGTCTCCATCTCTATGTAGGCGTTCCCAAGATCTGAATTGTACTTCCCGATAGTACCCAGGCCCGAAACGTTCATGAGCACTATCACGACAAACAGAACCCCCATCAGGCCAAGCGCAATATAGACCTTTAACCCAAGACTTTTCATTCCACTACCTCCATCATCGAATCGTCCCAAAACGGGATTTTTATCGCTCTTTTTTCATTATACTACATTTAACGAAAAAGAGCCACTGTTTTCTAAATGGATTTTGTGAAACATAACAGTTCAGCCAGCCGCCTGATTTGATGGAAAATCGTGCTCGCACGAATTTTCCATCATGTCTGGCGGCTGAGGGAGCGCCTTTTCATGAGCAAAGGAAGTCGCGGAGCGACGAAAAGCGCGTAAGCGCGGCTTTGCGAATGGCGCGGGCTGAACAATTTTGTGAAACATAACAGCTTATTTCAGCAGCTTGTGGACTTTATTCAAAAACACATCCTCTACGATGGGTTTCAGCGCATAGTCCTTTGCGCCGTAAAAGACCGCCTTCTCCACATACTGCCTGTCGCTGTTGGATGTAAGGAAAATGACCGGTACGTTATACATGTTGTTGACCTGGCGCAAAAGCTGATAACCGTTGATATCCGGCATGTCTATGTCCAAAATAAGCAGATCCGGCTTGTTTTCCTGGAGATACTGCAGTGCGCGCATACCCTTCGAAAAAGGCGTAAATTCAAATTCCTCCGATAATAACCTTGTCAATACCTTTAAAACCATCGGGCTGTCATCCACTGCCACAATATGTTTTTTTCCTCCCATCTTCCTCTCCTTTTCTTTATCTCTGTTTTTCTTTCTTCCAGTTACGGGTTATTACAATGACTATTCCTTCAGGATCTCTATCGCCTTGTCTTCATCAAACTCCTCCTCAATGGCCAGCAGCGCGTCCCTCAGCCTCCGGTGCGTTTCCGGTTCCAAAGGTTTCTCCAGCCACTCCTTCAGCTGGTTTACCGCCGGTTCTGTCTGAAAGGTGTCCAGCCACTGCACGACCTGGGCTATCTCTTCCGGCCCGATCTCAACGATCTCGCCTTCGCTCACCGCCGCGTATTTCTCCGATTCCTCCCCGCGGTACTCCCGGTAAAACCCTTCAAAATTCTCGTAAGTCTTATCCCACTCCTCCACAAAGACCTTCCAATGTTCCTTCACATATTCCGGCCGGCCCTCTTTACCGGCCTTCTCATGCTCGAACGCCACATCGGCCAACCGGTCTGCCCCCAGCATCCTCGCGTTTCCCTTCAGCGCGTGTGCCAGGATGGCATAATCCGCCATGTTGTCCTCTTCCATAAACTGCCGGATCTTCTGCTGCTGCCGTTCCTTTTCCTTCAAAAACAACTCCATCAGATCCAGATATACCTGCATGTTGCCGCCCGCATAGGCCACACCCTGCCGAATGGAGATCCCCTCTTCCTGCAAACGCTTTTCCGTCTCGTTTTCCGCCGTGGGCTGGCTCTCCGGTCCGTCTTCCTCCGGGGCCTTCTCTACCTCTTCCCCAAAAATGACCAGCTCCTTCGGCAGATAATCCATGATCATTTTTTCCAGCAGCTCACCCTCGATAGGTTTTGTCAGAAAGTCTACGAATCCCTCATTCAGATACATCTCCCTGGCCCCTACGATGGCGTTCGCCGTCAGGGCGATCACCGGAGTATCCTGGTTTGGATTGTCGGACAATTTCTTCATCTCGTGCAGAGTCTCGATCCCATCCATCTCCGGCATCATATGATCCATGAAGATAATGTGGAATTTTTCCTTTTGCACCAGTTCAAGACATTCCTTTCCTGACATCGCCGTCTGGATGTTTATCTTGGTGCGTTTCAGGAGGGCCTCAAACACCGTAAGGTTCATGGTATTGTCATCCACGACCAGCACCTTCGCTTCCGGCGCCTCGAAGATCTTCTTTCCTCCTCCGCTGGGCTGTTTCCGCTGCCTGCGGATCTCTTCAAAATTCCCTACCGGCTCCTCACCTAAAATCACCTGGGGGATCGTCACCGTAAAGGTGGAACCTTCCTGATAAACACTCTTCACCTCCATGTTCCCATCCATCAGCTTCAGCAGGGACATGGTGATATTCATTCCCAGCCCGGTTCCCTCGATGTTGCGGTTCTTTTTCTCGTCCAGCCTCTGGAATTTTTCAAACAGCTTCCCCAGATCTTCTTCCTTGATCCCCATTCCCGTGTCCTTGACGGATACAACGAGATTCAGCTTCTCCTCCGAGATCTTCTGGCAGGATACATCCATCACCACACTTCCCTGGGGCGTGTATTTCACCGCGTTGGTGAGCAGGTTCGTCAGGATCTGCTTGATCCGGACGTCGTCTCCGTACAGCTTCCCCGGCATATCCGGATCCACCTGAAAGCTGATCGCAAGCCCTTTTTCCTGGGCTTTTAAGCCGATCACATTCCACAGATCCAAAATCAGGTCTCCCAGCTGATAATCCACCGGGACGATCTCCATTTTCCCCGATTCTATCTTCGACATATCCAGAATGTCATTGATCAGGAACAGCAGCGTCTTTCCGGCGCTCTGGATATTTTCCGCGTAGGAAAGCAGCTGTTCATCGCTGCACTCGCGCAGGATCATCTCATTCATCCCCAGCACCGCGTTGATAGGAGTGCGGATCTCATGGGACATATTGGAAAGGAAAAGAGATTTCGCCTGCTCTGCCCGAATGGCTGACGCCGCCATCTCTTTCAAATTCTCGTTTGCTTTCCGCTGCCAGCGGATCATCTTGTGCATTACCACGTTCACCGCAAAAATGCAGATGCCGAACAACGCTATGAACAGCAGCATATACTCCAGCACATTACCATAGATGCTTCCCCAGTTTTTCACCACGATGACCCGGAACCCGGAGGCGTTTTCCTCAATGGAATCCCCCACCCTGTAAACGCCGTCATAATCCCGGAATGTCACCATCCCGTCCTGGCTGTAAAGCCTGTCATAAACCAGGTCATGAATGTTTACGGAATCCTCGTCCGAAAACTCATACGCGGAATTCGGGTGATCGATGATCAGTCCGTCCTCGTCTACCAGGAAGGCATATCCTTCTACAGAATAACTCTCCCCCAGGATGTCCGTCAAGACATCAAGATAGAAGTCAATGGCGAAAATACCATAAAACTCCCCTTTTTCCGACTGAACCACCTTGGAAAAGGTAATACAGTATTCCCCGGTCCTGGCATCATAATATGGCTCTGTGATGTTAAAATCTTCCGCTGTCAGCGCCCCTGTGTACCACGCCCTTTCCTCCTCCACATAATCCGGCTCAGGCACCCAGCCGTTATTCATCACCATAGGATGCCCATGGGAAAATTTCGGATTGGCAATATAGGTAGCGGAAATCTTTGGATAATGCTTCGTGATATCGTCCAGAAATTTCACCATGCCGTCATAATTTTCCAGCATCTCCGGCTTTGCGGCCACCACATTTTCAAACATATCAAGGATGCTCTTCTGTTCCAGGATCCAGTCTCCTACCGCGTAATTATATTTCCGAAGCTCCTCTTCCATCTTTATTCGGCTCTCGTTGATGGTCATTCTGGCACAGATAAAGATCGTCACGATCATCGTCACGGCAAAGATCGCCGTGATGCCTACCTGGAACTTCCGCTGTTCCTGTTCCGTAATATCCGTCTGCTTTTCATCTTCCGGCTTCTCCGCCTTTTTGTGCCTGTGCCGTTTCCGTTCTTCCTTTTTTTCCCGGGTGGCAAACAGATAGATCCCCACCGCTACAAGCACAAGAAGTATTGCCAGCATACAGCTGCGGATCAGGAGACGATAGCTGTCCTTATACAGAAGCCTGCTGCTGACGCTGCACATCAGATACCAGTTGTTTTCCGTCTTGCTGCAGAATATGGTGCCGGGGCCCCTCTGACGGACCTTCAGAGACAGGCTCTTCTCGTCCGATGCCGAGACCCTGAGAAACACGTCCCGATACTGGGGCAGCGCGGAAGAAAGCTTCTCCCCGATCTTATCGGGGTCAGTATACCCCACAATGACCTCATTGGCGTCCACGATTATAGCTTCCCCGTAACCGTCGCCTGCAAGGGCTTCCACACAGCTCTGTATCTCCGCGACACTGTAATCCAGGCCAATCACCGAAACGCCGTCATCCAGCATTTTAGCCACCGTAAAGCACATATTGTCCGTAAAGGCATCGTCATAGGCGGGGGAGATATACACCTTTCCCTTTGCCGTCGCCAAAAGCCCCCGATACCAGCTTCTGTCCTGAAGGACGTAATCTTCCGGCGTCTCCATGCCCGAGATCATTACCACGCCGTCCACCACGCAAAACACATTCAGGCAAAGCCCATCCGACAATTTATACTCCAGGTCTCTCTGCCTTAAAAGAAAATCCCGGATCTCTTCTTCCGAGGAACCGTACCGCAGCATTTCTTCCAAGTCATTCCCCACTCGTTCAAGCGTGTTTTCCGCCCTGGTCAGAGACTGCTGAAAATTGGCCGCAAAATTCTGTACCCGCATTTTGCCGATCTCTTCCGCCTGCCCTGACGCTATATTGCGCATCAGCAGAATATTGATCAACAGGATCCCTATTACCACCGCCGCCGTAATGACAGCAATCTTCCGATTCTGTTTTCTTTCTACCCGCTTTCTACCCATGACGCCCCCCTGCACTGCCTTTCTTCCCTGGCCACTCCTGTCACTGATTTTCCAGAAGCGCCTCTTCCAATCCATACTTTTCCGCCAATGTCTCCAAAAATGCTCTCTGTTTCCCGCTCTCCGTTTGGGCTTTCTTTTCCGCTGTCTTCAGCCCTTCTGCATAAACAACAGCCCAAAGCTGTCCGGCCCGCAGTTGGCGGAGATCGCCGGCGATGCTTTCTGGTAAATTACGGTTTCAAAGGCGATCTTTTCCCTCACCTTCCCCGCGATCTCATCCAGCTCCTTCTGGTTCAGCCCCGCGTGAGTGATAAACAGCAGGTGTGTATCGATCTTATTCGCTTCCCGCAGAGTGGATTTGATATACTTCCTCCATATACTGTTCCTTTCTCCTACCCGGATCGCGCCAACCTTCATGCTGCTGTTTTTCAGGACGATGACCGGATGCAGCATACAGGCTTCGCATAAAGTGTTGATGCTGGAAGGCAGCCGCCCTGCCCGCGCCAGATATTCCGTGCTGCCCACGATGAAACTGGTCTTTGTCCGGGCCTTCATGCCCTCGATCTCCCTTACAATATCATCCGCGCTCATCCCTTCCTCTGCATATCTTGCCGCGTATAGAGCGATGAGCCCCATACCGCTGGACAAATGCCCGGAATCCACCACCGTCACGTTGTCAAACGTCATGGACGCTTTCAGGGCATTTTCATATCCCTTGCTGGCATTCCTGGCCATGGCCACATGGATAATACGCTGGGCCTTTGTGAGCTGATCCGCAAAGAATGCCTCATAATCCTCCGGCTCCGGAGATTCCGACCGCACGTTTTTGTTCTGGCCTGCAATATAAGACAGGACGCCCTCCGTCTCTATCTCCTCTCCGTCCCGGAATTCCCCGCTCTCCGTCAGGACCCGGTACGGCATCACCTCGATCCGGTGCTTTCTCGACAACTCCGTCGGAATATCGCTGACGCTATCCGTCGTGATCATGACGGAAATCTTTTTCTTATGGCCCAGGACAGGGCCTACTATTGTATCGGCAAATTCCGGCGCGTTGGCCAGGCTTACCATCTCTCTTGGAAGATGTTTCAAAAGCTCCGACTCCAGCTGTATGCCGCTGACAGGCTTCAACAAATAACCGTCGAAACCTTCTTTCCTGTAAAGCGCCTGGTTTTCTCCTCCCGCATTGGCCGTAAGGACGACCACAGGCGTCTCCAGGTTCAGGCCGCCCACCTGATCCCGGATCGCGTGGAGACACTGGATTCCGTTCATCTCCGGCATCAGATGATCCATGAAAATAGCGTCGTACCGGCGCTGCAGGGTAAGTTTCAGGCATTCTGCGCCGCTGCCCGCCTTATCCACATTGACCTTCGTTCCCTGCAGAAGCTTTTCCGCCACCAGCAGGTTGGTCTTGTTATCGTCCACGATCAGCACATGGGCCTTAGGCGCCTCGAAAGACGCCCGGTAGTGTTCCCGGCTGCCCATCACGCGCTTTTTCTCAAAATCAAGCTCTCCCAGCTGCTGCTCCCCCGCCGCTTTTTGAGGCAGAGTGACTATAAAGGTGGATCCCTTGCTGTAGACACTGTCCACAGTCACTTCACCGCCCATAAGCTCTATGAGCTGCTTCACGATAGAAAGGCCCAGCCCGGTTCCCTCGATAAACCGGTTTTTTTCCTGATCGACCCGCTGAAAAGCGTCAAACAGGTGGGGGATACTCTCCTTCTTGATCCCCATTCCCGTATCGCTGACGGAATACGCCACATACACAGTGTCTCCCTCTTCCTTCCTGCACTGGATAGACAGGGTGACAGACCCTTCCGAAGTATATTTTACCGCATTGTTCAAAAGATTGATCAAAATCTGCTTGATACGCACCTCATCCCCATACAGCTGCGCGGGAATGTTTTCCGCTACGTCGATATGAAAGGCAAGCCCTTTCTCCTTGGCTCTCACCCAGATCATGTTGACGATATCAGAGAGAGAGGCCCCCACGTCATAGACAGTGGGAACGATATCCATCTTTCCTGATTCGATCTTCGACATATCCAGAATATCATTTATCAGCGTCAGGAGCATCTTGCTTGCGTTCTGGATATTGCGGGCGTCTTCCACCACTTCGTCCGACACGTCTTCCCGCAGGATCATCTCATTCAATCCGATGATGGTGTTGATGGGAGTGCGGATCTCATGGCTCATGCTGGAGAAGAATCGGTTCTGGGCCTGGTTCAGGTCTTCTATCTCTTTCTTCTGCCTCTTTGCCGTCTCGTTTTCGAACCGATACACCCCCTTCTGGAACAGCAGCATACCGCAAACCACGAAGGACACGATGGTCATCGTCATAAGGGAGTCCACATAGGCCATCTCAAGATTGTGCTGGACCACCCGCTCCGGATAAAAATAGGCCACAAAATAGCATCCAAGGAACATAATATAGCCGCCTGCAAGCAGAAAATACTTCCTCTTTCCTTCCACAGTCAGCGCTACGAGCACGTACCCTAATACAAACCAGATCGGCCCCCCGCCGTAGATTCCCCCTGCCGTCAGGAAATTCAACGGCAGCACGACAAACAGGACGACACTTGATATGATGACCGCGCCCAGCTGGATCCTGTGAGTCCGGATGGTGACAAACGCGATGATCCCAAAAACCAATACCGCCCCCAGGATCGCAAGCTGATTTGTCAAACTCTCCCCATTGATACATCCGGTGATGCATCCAAACACCATCCCAACGATGCCGATCGTAGTGATCAGGCGGAACAGGCGCTCCTGCAAAGGCCGACTGGAATCTCCCGCCAACAGCCCAACCAGTTTTCCCAGCTTCATCATACGCCACCTTCTTTCACGCGCCCCGCCAGGGCCGCCAGTTTTTCGGAAGCCGTTTCAAATTCAAACTGCTCCACTGCCTGCCCCACTTCCCGGAGCAGCTCCTTTACCGCGCTGCCCCGCCAGACCGCTTTTTCCATACCTTCCATCAAATGCTGAGCCTTCTCCGATTCATAGGTATCAAGGCTTTTCTGAAGCTCTTCAAGCTGTTCCAGGAATACCTCATCTGACAGCGAAGGAACATCCTCCCCCTGCGCTTCCCCGGTCTCCGCAGCCGGCTCTTCCTCCAGCCCAAGGATTTCCCTGAACTGCCGCCCCAGGTCCCGGTACGCGGCAATAAGTTCCTCATGATGGCTGTCGATATATGCGGTATCGCCGTTCTTAGCCGCCGCCTCCACATCCTTTGCCATTTCAAAGACAGAATCCGCCCCCAAAAGCCTGGATGTGCTTTTCAGCGCGTGGACCTGGATACGGTAGTTTTCATAATCTTTCTGCCCGTACAGGCTTTCGATCTCCGCGGATTTCTGCTCCGACTCCTGCCCGTACATGGCGAGCATTTTCAGATAAAAATTCTTGTCGCCCCTGCAATAGGACAGCCCTTCCGACGTGTGGACGCCCAGCTCCTCAAAAGGAGCAAGCTCCCCCGCCGCCTTCGGCTTCTGCTCCGGCTGTTCCGGCTGTTCCGGCTGCTTCGGTTCCTCACGCACCGTTTCTCCCTGCTCTGCCTCCACATTTTCCGGCGCTTCTTCCTGTTCATCCGCATATCGGATCTGCGACTTGGGAAGCACCTTTCTCAGAACCCGTTCCAGCTCCAGGTATTCGACCGGCTTCGGCAGGAACTCATCAAATCCCTCCCGGAAGAACATTTCCCTGGCGCCGCTGACCGCGTTTGCCGTAAACGCTATCGCCATAAAGGGCTGACCCGAATCCGTTTTCAGCCTCCGAAGATGCTTCAGGGTCTCCACGCCGTCCATCTTTGGCATCATGTGATCCAGAAAGACCAGGTCAAAATCCTCTCTTCCCATGATCTCTATGGCTTCCGGCCCGCTTCCCGCCGTCTTTACCTTCATCCGGTAATCCAAGAAGATCCCTTCCGCCACCATCCTGTTCATCGGCTCGTCATCCACCACAAGGACGCGGGTGTCCGGACAGATCATCCGCCTGTCCTTGCCCTCCGCCTCATCTGTCCCTTCCGTATTCAGGACATAGAGCACCGGGAAACAGCAGAAAGGCTTAGCCATGAACTTCATCCGGCTTCCCCGGGGCAGAGTATAGTCTGCGTCCGCCACCACGACTACCTGGATCTCCCGATCCAAATTCTCAAACCATTCCGGATTTTCTTCGTATTCCTCCTTCGCGAGGAAGAGATGCGTCAGCCGGTATACGGACGTAAGGCTCTCCAGTTCGTCAAGATTAAAGACCCTGTGGACCGTGATATCCAGCCCGCAGGCAATATGGGAGATGGTCTCGTCATAAAATCTCCTCACTTCCGGAACCTGGTATTTCTCCGGCTTCAGATAGCAGGCCAGGCAGAATTTCCTGGGATCCCCAACTTCCATACATTTCGCAGGATCTACCACCTTCTGGGGAATGCTGACCATCACTGTCGTGCCGCTTCCCTCCCGGCTCTCCACATGGACAAACCCTTCCATCACGGCAGCCATACCGTAAACAATGGGGATCCCCAGCCCGAGGCCCCCGGCTTTCCGGGCCCGCCCCCCGCTGGACTGATAGAACTTTTCCGACATCTTCTCAAGGCTCTCCTGATCCATGCCGACCCCTGTGTCGCTGACTTTAATGCACAGATTGATCCCGTAAGGTTTTTTCAGCGCATAGATGCGGACACACACACCGCCTTTATCCGTAAATTTGACGGCGTTATCCATCAGATGCTTGATGATCTTACGGATCTTTCTCGCGTCCCCATGGAGCATCGCGGGAATCTCCGCGTCCACATCAAAGATCAGCTCCAGCTTTTTCCCGTCCTCCATCAGGTTGTTTTCAGCGATCATGTCATTGATAAGAGAGGATATCATGTAATCCTCCTCGCTGACAGTGACCCTGCCCGTGTCTATCTCCGTAAAATCCAGAATATCCTCAACCTGCCGGAACAGCCTGTGGCCCGCCCTCTGCACAGATAAAAGATTCTCCCTTTTCTTAGGGGAATCCTCGTTCTTCAGCATCACCGCCGCCAATCCTGTCACCGCGTTTATAGGCGTCCTGAGCTCATGTGACACATTTGTCAGAAAGTCCTCCGTCCTCTGGTTTGTCTCCTCAAGCTTCTGGATCCTGGCGTCGATCTCCATCCTCTCCCTGGTCTGCCTGCCCACTATGAGCTTTGACAGACGTGCCATCACAACCACAATGGTAAAATGGAGCAGGATACGGGAAACCGTAAGAGGCGTAAATTCCAAACCGTCAAGCACAAATATCATGACATACAGCATGGTTGCGGCGTAGACGACGATGCAGAGATTAAAGATGTCGTATATGCCCGCCGCAAAATAGATCATCATGACCCCTATCATCACAGGCGCCATGTCATAAAAACTGGTCTCATGGGAGCCGTAGAAGACAAAGGCTGCCATGCTCATTAAGATATACAGCCATTTTTTCACCTTCTCCGACACTTGAGGATTCACATGGACTACCCAGCATGCCACAAGCCCTGCCAGCAGATAGACGACCGTCTTCATATCCCAGCCCAGCATAATGGCTTCGACCGTCAGTATCCCCAGAAAAAACGTATAACAGAGCAGCAGCGTGAGATAAGATGACTGTTTCTTTTCCTTATCGTACATAATGTCCCCCTATTTTTCCCTCATCTCATATTCCGTGTCCGCATCGATCATACCCAGCATGATATCCGCAAGCACAGGGTCGAACTGAGTTCCTTTTCCCTTTTCAATCTCAGCCCGCACCTGTGCCTGGGGCAGCACATCCCGATAGCTTCTCCTGGAACTCATGGCATCATATGCATCCGCTACCGCGATGATCCTTGCCTCCAACGGGATCTCCTCCCCTGAGAGCCCGTCCGGATAACCGCTGCCGTCAAACCGTTCATGGTGAAATTTCGCTCCTGTCACCAACTTTGGAAACTCAGTTATGTTTTCCAATATTTTTTCTCCCAGCAGAGGATGGTTCTTTATTACATTATACTCTTCCTCGCTCAATTTGGAAGGCTTATTGATGATCACGTCCGAGATACCTATCTTTCCCACATCGTGGAGCAGGCCCATCATATAGATATCTTCCTGTACTTCCTTGGACAGTCCCGCTCTCTTCGCGATCTCCCTGGAATATTCCGCCACTCTGGAAGAATGGCCGTTGGTATAGGTATCCTTCGCGTCGATGGCGCCGGACAGGGCCTTGACGATCTGCAGCGAAATGCGCTCCAGCTTTCTGTTCTGCGCCGTCACTTCCAGCGTTTTTTCTTCCACCTCATGGGCCAGATCCGCCTGGAGACGGTTCAGCTCCACCATATGTCTCACCCGCAGCAGCAGCACGTCCGGAACAAACGGCTTTTTCAGAAAATCCATAGCGCCGGCCTGCAGCCCGCGGGTTTCTGTATCGCTGTCGTCATCCGCCGTGAGGAAGATCACGGGGATCCCCGCGGTGGTTTCGTCCGCCTGGATAGCAGCCATAGTCTCAAATCCGTCCATCCCGGGCATATGTATATCGAGAAGTATCAAGTCCGGCTTGTTGAACTGCAGGAACTTTAGAGCCGCCTCCCCGGATTTTACACAGCTTACACGGAATCCCTCTTCGCTCAATATACGTGTCGCCATTGTAAGGTTAGACGTATTATCGTCTACCACCAGTATCCAAATATTCATATCATTCCCTCCAGACCTGTCCCGGTCAAAAAAGCAATCATTTTTATTATAGCATATCCTTTCTGCTATTTTTTTCTTTTCAGGGAACAAAAGCGCGCATTTGGGAAATATAGAGGTGAAAATCGAAGGCTTGCCGCCAAAAGACATAGGATCCCAAGGCCCTGAAGCATGGCGAAAAAACATAGCAAAAGGGTCAGCTGTTCAGATAATATACAAATTTTTCCTTAAAGGCCATCGTGTATCTGGAACCCACATCCAGGCTGATACCGTTAGAAAGCAGCAGTCTCCGCCCTTCCGCTTCTCTGATCTGCTTCATGTTGACCACAAAGCTCTTATGGCAGCGGCAGAATTGTTCTGACGGCAAAAGCTGCTCTACCTGGGACAATGTAAGCCAGAAAAAAGATCTTCCTTCTCCAGGTGAAACCTGCTTCCGTGGTTTATGCTCTCCACGTACAGAATATCAGACAGAGCCAGCACACATGTCTTTCTTCCCTCCCTGATCGTAACCGTTTCCGGCCGCTGCCAGAGCCGCAGCGCGGTTCTGAGCGCCTTTTCCAGCTGTTCCCGGTCTACCGGTTTCAGCAGGTATTGGATGGGCCGTGCCTCATATCCCTCCAGAAGATATTCTGTGGAACCGCTTACGAACAAGATCCCTATCTTTTCGTTACGCTCCCTGACCTCCAGGGCCAGGTCCATTCCCGACTTATCCGGCATGACGATATCCAAGCACAGCAGCTGAAAGCCGGTTCCCTTATTCATCTCATGCTCCAGCTCCGCCGCAGAAGAAAAAGACAGGATCTCATGCTCGGTCTGCATATCCCCCAGGATCTCCCCGCAAAGGGCGCACAGCTGTTCCGTTTCATTTAATTCATCCTCGCATACAGCTATCCGGTACACTTTTCCATTCGCAGGAAGAAGCTTCCTGGCCTTTCTCTTTTTGATTTTATTATTTTATGTTTCATTTATCGTATAGTTTCTGGATCTTTACTAAGGGTAGCATGAAAAAAGGGAAATGTCTACTAAAATATGCCTCAGGCTGAGCTGTCACATTTTTACAAAAGCTTTATACATTGTACCCCCCCGAAACAGTCTGTCAAGGAAATGCTTTACGAAATACTTTACACATTGTACCCCCCGAAGCGGTCTGTCAAGGAAATTATTTTCGCCGGCGGCAGTGAACCGCTATGCGAAAAGTTTTTATTTTGTGCCTCGGCGCTTTTTGTCACATTCGATCCACTCGTCCAATGTCAACGGCTCATAGTCCGAATACTTACAGAAACAGTTGATCATATTGCTGGGGATAGCCCGTCTGATGCCAGCCGCGTCTACCACCTCGGTACGGCGGATAACATCCTGGAACTGCTCTATGAGCCTTTGGTCCGTCGTATCATGGACATGCCCATAAAGCATATAAGTCCTTGGCTTTCCCTCCTCATCCAGACGATACTGACCGTTATAACATATGATCGGGTAGTGGCAGAGGATGACCTTTCGTCGGTTATCCATCATTTCTTCATAAGGCTTCACCCACTCAAAACGGCTTAACTCCATATTCTGCTTTTTCAGATACCGGTCATGGTTTCCCTGGATCAGGTACAGTTTTCCCTTCAGACGCTTCAGCAGGCTGTTAGTCTCCTCCGCGTTTCCCCAGGACAGGTCTCCGAGGATGACGACATCGTCCTTTTGGGAAACCTTGCCGTTCCATTTTTTGATCATATATTCATTCATTTCCAGCATACCCGCAAATCCCCGCCGATCCATGTATTCATTCATGGCTCCGTGGAAGAAATGCAGGTCTGCGATATAATATCTCAACTTTTCACCCCCGCGCCGGTCCTGCGGCATCTGTCCGAAAACGGAACAAATTCCAGGAAAGCGGCTTTACCACGCCAGTCAGTACGCCGTTGGCACAGGAAGAAGCGGTGCTCCGACGAGGACAGATTCTGTCCGGCGCCTCATAGCTGTTCTTTGCTTCAAAGTCCTCGCTGTACAGCTCCAGATGCTCTTCCAGCCCATATCCCCCAAAGGCCGAAACATCGATCTCCAGCGGATACTCGGTATCCGGGTTCTTGTTGAGCACAAAAAGGTTGAGCTGTCCTTCCTCCCGGTTCCAGGCCGCCGCCGCATCCACCCAGCTTACGCCCTCCTTGTCTGGGTACTGGGAAGTGTCGTTGATGGCGTATCCGGGAATGTCAAAGGTCTCTCCTTCCACCGCCGTCATCATTGAGACTCCTCTCGCATACCGCATCAGCTGAGTCAGCACATAATAAGAGGCAGACTTCCAGACATGGTCATGGTCGGAAGCACAGAGCGCCCCCAGGCCGCCGGTCATACAGCCGATCTTTACCCGGTCCGCGTGATGAAGGAAGGCCAGCTGTGTGGACGCCAAAGTCAGGGCCTGGAGCATATCGCCTCCCGGAAATTCCCGATATTCCATCTTGTCGGGATCATGCCGAACATATTTGCGGCTGGGGTCAAACCGATAATGGACGGCGGCCATGTTGTGTGGGCCGTAACCGGGGTGAAGCGCCTCGCTGGGCCGTGCCATAGTTCCGTATTCGTCAATGGACAGCATGATCTTTTTGGGGGAGCGCATCTTTGCCTGCACCAGGTCGCACATGGCGATTTCCGTGCGGATGTAATCCTCATAGAACACAGAGCCGCCCAGCAGCGCCTTAAAATCCCCGGGAGGCGCAATATGATAATGGTGCATGGAAAGGTAATCCACCGTCTCATAGCACCGGGTCAGTACGTCTTCCTCCCACTGGGGATAATGATCCATAAACGGCGCAGAGGAAGCACATACCGCCGTCTCTATGGTCTCATCCACCCACTTCATGGCTTTTGACACTTCATTACAGGCGACACCGTACCCTCCGGGGTCTTTCTCCCAGGAACCGAGCTGCCAGGGGCCGTCCATCTCATTCCCAAGATACCATATTTTTACACCATAAGGCTTCTCATGTCCGTTTTTTCTTCGCAGATCAGACCACCAGGTACCCCCTTCATGGTTGGTGTACTCCACAATATCGATGGCGTCCTGAATCCCGCCCGTTCCCAGATTGATCGTATATAGGGCCTCGGCGCCCGTCTTTTCCGCCCATTGAAGATATTCGTCATGGCCCACCTCGTTTGTGATATACTGATGCCAGGCCATATCCAGATGCGTCTTGCGGCTCTCCCTGGGGCCGATAGAATCTTTCCAATTCCAGCATGACACATAGTTTCCTCCCGGAAGGCGCACCGCTCCCAATCCCGCCTCCCGCAGGCCCCTGATAAAATCCTGTCGAAATCCCTGTTCATCCGCCGTGGAATGTTTCGGATTATACATGGTCCCGTTGACCATTGTACCGATAGGCTCAAGAAATGCGCCGAACAGCCGGGAAGAGATCTCCCCTATGGGAAAAAGGGGATGTACCGTTATTTTTGTTTTCTGTGCCATACATTTATCCTCCGATCTTCTTTCAATATCCATGTTCCGGGCTGGGGATCCCGATCCTTTCCAGATGAAAAACAGCGCGAAACCAAACTTCCTTCTGCTCGATTTCACGCTGATATGAACTATTTTAGCAAACATCCGCTGAAAAACCAAAGGTTTTTGATATTTTTAGTTATTTTTAGTTACAACAATCGAGCAGGCCGCCGGATTCCTCAGTCTCTCTGATATACCTCATAAAGCTGATTTTCATATATCAGAGACATATTGTCTGAAATAACATTCCTTATCTCTTCTTCCGAGATGACAAAAGGCCACTGTCCCTGATTCTCCGCCTTATATATTATGGCAAAATCAGGCTTCTCACCGACCTCCTCTAATGATATCCCATCGCCAAGCTGCAGATGATAAATAATTTGCTGACGCGAAAAAATGTCATTAACCGCATAAGAAACGTTTTCCTCCCACTGTACATGCTTTACGGCATCATAAGCGTAATAATCAGTCAAACTATATTCCTGATTATGTCTGATTCCAAGCATACACCAGACATACCATATCATAACAGGAATATTAATCAATGATATATACCGGGGAAATCTCTTTTCCGGCTTTAATATCCTGTCAACAGGTTGAATCAGCCACTTTAAAAACAGACATACCATAATTGTCAAAAACACACCCAGAAAAGAAAAGACTCTGTTAAACGGATATGTGCTCTGGACCACCAGTATCAAATACATTGTTATAAAACCAACACTGGAAAGTATATACGCGAAAAGACTACATTGCCTTTCCAGATCCTGACCTTTCCGCTTACATCTAACCACCATTCCGATTCCCAGAAGGAGTATTCCGATTACAATCAATGCGAACACGAAAAACATGGAAATATGATGATATACCGTGAACTCTGTCAGTATATCCCTAAAGAAATACTTAAAATCCCTGAAAAAGTCTTCTCTTGCAATGCTCTGTAAATTGCGATCGGACGACATTATCTGAATACCTCTCACCACACAGCTCCTCGGGTATTCAAAAATAACGGATAACTCACTTTGAAACTGCGGCAATTCCGCTTTAATGCTCTGGGCTCCCATGAAAGACCACAGTACGCCATATGAAAATACAGTAAATAACGCCGCCGCAACAGAACTTACAATCAGCCGTATTAACTGTTTATATTTTCTCAATAACAGCAATAATACTCCAAAGCACACGCATACCGGCAATACCCAATACAAACTTGACATCAGTGTATATAATGCCAGGTACAACGCTGTGGCAAATAAAACATAATACCGTCTTTTATCCTTTTTATAGCTGATTTGAAGTCCGCAATAAATCGCAAGTATCAAAAAGAAGGTCGCAAGAGAATACCCCCTGCCTTGAACCGCATAACTGTTGACCAGGGGAAAAAAGCCGTAGAGATAAATGCCAAAAAGAGCAATCCCTTTGGAAAAAAGATTTTTCAGGACAAGATAAAGTAAAATCAGGGTTCCGATTGCAGCCAGCCATGACACTCCTCTAAGCCCGATATATACGCCGAAAATTTTGAAAAAAGAAGACAACATGGAAAAGAAAACATGATTATTAGGAAGCGGCCAATGAGTAGCAGAATATATAAATCCCTTATCAATCATGTTAATATAAGTCCATTGCTCATCGTACCAGGGAGTAATTGCAAACAGTCGATATGTATAATAACAGATATAGAAAAGCAGAATAACAGCAAACCAAAAATTTTCCTTAAGTATTTTACCAAATCTCTCCATTAATGTTTTCACCTTTATGATCCGCCTTTCTGCAAAGAGCACCGATAAAGCTATAAAACCCATTTCGGATTTTCGCTTTCTGAGGTTTTCACATTTAATATTTGATTTGCCATATTTTATTTAGCCACTTGCCGGGCAACTTTTTAATAGCATTTCGAATCACTTTATACCAAATATTTTATTCTTTGTCAAGATTCTAAGGCATCCCTCAGCTTTGACTACAGAAAAGAGCAGACAGAGGCATTTCCCACCAGCCTCTCCTGCTCTTTCTAACTCTCTGACAATCTGTTATCTCATATACCGTTTCAAGGTATCGTAAAAATTTTCCCTGGTTCCCGCCATAATCACAACAATTATCTTCCCTTCTGCATACTCCACAGTATAAGCCAACTCATAATTGGTCTTGTTATAGTATATATCATAGCCATAAACGCCTTGGAGATCTCCTGTCTTTTCCTCTCCTACCGTATGATCCTCCCGGATCCTGTCAATAGCCTCTTTACACAGCTGTTTCAGCTTTTTATCTTTCAGTTTCTTTAGAAACTTTGCGGCAGGCGGAAGAAATCGCATCTCTGTCATTCTTCTTCCTCCCCGTCAAAAATATCTTCATAAGATACATAATCTGATTCTGAAGACGCAACACGCTC
>CANPYT010000042.1 GCA_947588705.1 uncultured Acetatifactor sp.
TCCACCGACACGCGGAAATCCTTCTGGCCCGTGAGCCGTCCCACTGTCAGGATACGGTATCCATCAAAACTGTCCGTAAATCCGCCCGGCTCCCCGGCCCTCTCCCGGATCATTTCCTGGTCTAACAGGTTGTGGAACACCTCCGTCCGGTCCCCGCATTCCGGGTACACCTTCAGGAAGCTTTCCTTTACCTCGTCGGACACCGTAAAGATCCAATCCAGCTTTGTATAGCAGTTCCGGTCCAGGCTCCTGGTATAGCCCGCCCGGCCGTAGTCCACATGGAGGAACGCCGCCTTTTTGTGCGCATTCACATAATCCGTCACATAATAGGTCGCCCCGCCCTCCAGGTATGCCACCGCCAGGTCGTACTCTTCCGGGAAGCGTCTGGCGCCCGCCGCCATCGCCCGCCACAGCAGCTTATCCGTCTGGATCCTGCGCCTTTTTGCCATTTCCATAAGCTGGCTGAAAAGATAAGGGGCCAGGCGCAGCGCCGTACCCCGGGAAAACAGCGTCCGGACCACATGCCTTTTCAGATGCCTCTTTCCCTCCCGGCTCAGCACGGAACAGTCATCGTAATCCTCATTGAGCAGCCTCACATGCGCCGGGAGGCGGTGCACCATCTCCCCCTGCCCCAAAAGCACGAAGAGATCTGTCTGATAACGCCCGGGATCCAGCTGCCGCAGAAATTCCATCAGCGCCGTCTCCGCGCCCGCCCGGCCCAATGTGTTGATCACCACCAATACCTTTTTCATGCGTCCGGAGCGCCCTCCTTCCCAGTGTTTCCCTCCAGTGCGTCCTCCTTCCGAGGATTCCCCTCCGGGGCGTCCTCCTTCCGGCTGCTTTCCCCGTATGCCGTCAGTTCCTGTATCTGCTCCAGAATGTGCTCGTTTTGCTGGCGCAGCAGGGAGACCTGGATCGCCAGCTCCTGGTTTTTGCGGGAGAGCTCCGAGACCTTGGCGCTCATAAAATACGCCACATAGACCACACAGAATCCGATCATCAGCGCCAGAACCAGGCCCCAGTTACTGATGTACCGGGCAATCTCCGAGGGCCTAAGGATGAATCCGGCCGTCACAAGGATCAACGCGATCAAGCCCCATGCGAGGCAGAAAGATTCCGTCATCTTTCTCCGGGCCAGGGAGCCCACCGTCACCGCCAGCAGGAATACTCCCGTGGCTATCATTATGATCTGCAATACATTTCCAGGTTCCATCACCGTTTTACCTTTCCTTTCTTCTCTTTGTCCGCCCTTCTGTCAAAAACGCGCCCCGAGGGCTTTGCGCCATGTCCCCTTTTCATAATAGTACCATTACAGAAAATATGCACATCCAAATTTTTCTCCATCACCCTCAGCCGGTGGTAAGACATGCACCAGCCCGCCACGGCGCCAACTACCAGGCCGGTCCCGTACCAGATCACCGGCAGCCGTACAGACCACAACGTCCCCAGGAAAGTCACCACGCAAAACAGCAGGGCCGTTCCCGCCGCGCCGTTCAGGTCATTGAAATAGTAGAGGAAGATAATGGCCGAGTACATGATGAAAAGGATAAAATATCCCGCCGCCAGGCAGGGGTAGATCTTCATCACCATGCCTCCAAACCCGATCTGGGGCAGCAGCGTGATAAAGATCAGAAATACCACCACAGACACAATAAACTGGATCCGCACCAGATTCATCAATTCCTCCGAGAGCTGGCGGAACATCCTTCTCTTGGCCTTTTCGATGTCCATGCCCGTCCCGCCGATCACCGCCTCGGAATAATGCTTGTAATTCTCATGAAAGTGCATCTCCACCCTGGAAATAAAAATGACGCTGGCGGAGATATTGGTAAACATGGCCAGGCAGGTGGCCATATCATAAGAAGTCATGCACACAAAGCTGTCTGCCACCACCATGTGCATATCAGTGCTCCAGAACACAAAATTGTGAATGTAAAGCCCCAGTATATAGAGGAAGTTTGTGATCACAAGCTGCCAGTATTTCCTGAAATATTTCAGCACCTCCCCATATCTGCCGCTGTTTTCCCTGAAATAGCTTCGCAGCTGCGCAAGTTCCAGGCTGCCTATCACGAGGAATCCTATATCCAGGGCCAAAAGCATGGCGTCCGTCACCCCCATGCCGAACAGGAACACGAAGGCCAGGGAGACCAGCACCGAGACCGCCATACCCACAAAGAAAAAGAAGGAGATCTTCTTGTAGTCTTTGCAGATGGACAGGTACAGCATGGAATAAAATACCAGCATCAGCGCGATATACCCGCAGAACCCCATAAAGACAAAATACAGCCGGACATGGCCCACCAGGTATTCCCTGACACAGAAAGGGATCCCCAGCAGGCAGCTCAGGGCCACATTGAGGATCAGCCCCACATAATAGCAGGGGAGGATATCCTCATAGCGCTCCCAGTAGATCACATCGGATAAATAGCGTGACAGCACCGCGTTAAAAGGCGACGCCGTCAGCAGGGAAAAGATGAAAATATAGAGCACCGTGCAGGAGCACAGTTCCCTGTCCGCATATCCCACCTTGGAAAATCCCAGCAGGGCCTGCATCAGCATCACCGCAAGGATCACAAGGAACATGGGGGCCACAGTGATCACCAGACTATACCCGAATCCAAAGAGATTTGTGGCGATGGTATTCTTGCTGTATATTTTGTTTAACCTTACACCTATTCCGGCCATTTTTACCTCTTTTCCCCGGCCCCGCGGCCCTTCTTTGTTTCTGTCTTTTTCGCCTCTGCCTTTTGCGTTTCTGTCTTTTGCGTTTCCGTCTTTTTCGTTTCTGCCTTTTGCGTTTCTGTCTTTTGCATTTCTGCCTTTTGCGTTTCTGCCCTTTTCATTTCTGCCTTTTTCTTTTCTGTCTTTTTCATTTCTGCTTTTTCGCTTTTTCCTTCTTCGCGTCTGCCTTTTTCATTTCTGCTTTTTTCGCTTTTTCCTTCTTCACCTTTGCCCTTCCCGCCCGCTTCCCCCCGGCCCGGGCGTCATCCGCGTTTTCCCCTCCGGCATCCGCGTTCCGGTACCGCTCCTCCGTCACCGCCAGATAGTCCGGGTCTGTTTCCTCCACTGGCCAGAGCCTTCCGTATTTCCAGCCCACCCATTCGTATATCTCCTCATAGGTATGCTTCATCTGCTCGATCCGGAAGCCTGCCATCACACGCCTGTACCCGTTCTCCCCCATCTCACGGCAGAGCTGGGGAGACCTGCCCATCTCCACCATGGCCGCAGACAGCTCCGCCGTGTTCATGATATGGGTCAGGATGCCGGCGGTCCCAAAGCCATCCTCCCCATAAAGCAGTTCCCTGCAGCAGCCCACATCCGTGGCGATCACAGGCTTGTGGGCCGCAAAACTCTCCAATATCGTCAGCGGCTGCCCCTCGCTGATGCTGGTCAGCATAGTGAAATCCATCCGGCCAAGGTACTCCGTCACATCGACCCTCCCGGTAAACACCACATCCGCCACCTGCAGCGCATCCACCAGCTCAAAACACTCCTGGGCGTATTTCTCATCCTCGTCGGTAGGGCCCATGACCCAGAGCTTCAGCTCCGGCATTTTCTCCTTCGCAAAGGCAAACGCCCGGATCATGGTCTTTACGTCCTTGATAGGCGTCACCCGCAGCACCGCGCCTATATTGACAAATCCCTGGTCCTCCGCCTGTTTCCCGGGCAGATCCGCGAACCGTTTTACATCGATCCCGTTTGGCGTCACCCGGATCTTTTCCTCCGGGCACCCCAGCCCGATCTGAAGCTCCTTTGCGTGATGATAGAGGCTTGTGACCACATCCGCCCGGTCGTAAGCCAGCTGGGACATTTTCCGGAACTGGTCGATCCAGATATTCTTATAGATACCCGCCACCCAGTCCGCCTTTAACAATTCCTCCTCACGCTCCCTGGTATAGATCCCATGCTCGGAGACCACCAGTGCGCTGCGGTGGAAATGTTTGGCCATGCTGCCGAGCACCCCCGCGTAACCCGTGGCCACACAATGATAAATATCCGCCTTGGGCAGCGTAGTCCGCAAGATCAGGAACAGCGGCAGGAAGATAGAGCGCATGGTCCACAAAAAGTCCGAAAATACGATCTGAGGATAATTCCGGTTGTAGGTCTCCTTCACGATATTCAGAAAATCCGCTCCCATCAGCAGATCATCGATAGAAAAATCCTCCTTCTGGAACATGTCAAAAACCGTGTCCCAGTCCACATCCTGATTCAAAATGACACTGCGGAGCGCGTGATACTCCTTCCGGCCCAGCTTCAGCCGCCGCTCCGTCCTTCCCCTGCTGCCCCAGTCCAGATCGTCCAGGTAAGACTCATACACCGCCGTCACATTGGGCGGCAGTTCATAGACAAACTTCCCCCGCACAGTTCGGTCAGCCACAACAGCCAATATGATGAAATTTACCTTGGGAAAGGAGCGGATCATACTGTGGATCCACCCCGACACGCCGCCCACCACATAGGGGTAACAGCCTTCCGCAACGATACAGATCTCCATCTTTCCTCTTTTCCCTCCGCCGGGGCAGCCCCGGGGAGACGCATCCTTCCCTTCCCGGCAGGCCCGGCATCACATGGTATACTTTTGTATCCCCCGGCTTTTCTCCAGGTATATCTCCGCCTCCGGCCGGAGGACCTGCACCAGATAGCTGTCCGTCTCCAGCATCAGGTATTCGGCCCCCTCCGCCCGGGTTATCTTCTCCCCGTGGGTGCGCAGCAGGAACCATCCGCTGTCCACACCGCGCAGCTCCAGGTAGATCGTGTCTTCCCGGCGGCTTGCCCTATAGTCCAGGTTTAAGAACCCGCGGACCCTGCTGTCGCTTTCTGAAAGGGTCGTCTGGTCAAAATCGGTAAACGCTTTCCAATAAGTGTCAAGGTTGCTGAACACCCCCTCCGCCGCCCGTTCCCATCGGTCATCCTCGCTTTTCGGGTACAGAATGTTCTGCATGTCAAGCAGCACGTTGGAATAGCCCAGCGCCGTCTCTATGGCCCTGAGCCACAGGTCGTCGGAATAAGTGTGGGTCTCCGCCAGCGCCGTGATACTCTGCAGAGTGACCTCATCCGTATAATAATCCACCACCGGCGTACTGTCGCCCGTGGGGCTGGCAACCGTCCTGACATTTTCCAGAAGCGGCTGCTCCTTCAGCATGTCCGCCAGCTGTTCCAGGTCTTCCTCCGCCGCAAACACGGCGCTGTACGCATAATCTTTTTCCAGACCGCTGAAAAACGCTTCGTCGCGCTTAAGCTTTTCCCCAAGATCGGTCGCGTTGTCCCGGGTCAGGGAGATCCCCGCCTCCGAGTCCGCCTCCCGGAACTGCTGCAGATAAAAGGAAAAATCATCGCCGGAAGGCTCAATGCCGTCTGTATAATCATACTGCGCCTGCATCAGGCAGGTGAGATGGTACTGGTTGCGCTTGGCCAGGCCGGAGAGCGCCGGCCAGCACACATCCCGCAGCAGCCCTTTCCCCTGTCGGCTGTACAGCTCCAGCATCTGCTCCTCATTCTCCCCGGCAAACCCCGGGAAGTTTGCCACCGTCACGTTCTGCGCGTTGATGATTGGATAGATCGCGTACTGCTCCGCCTCATACAGCATGGCATCCAGGATCCCCACTCCCATCATGCTCTCCAGATAATCTCCGTTTACCACAAAGACATGCGTTCCGTTATGCCCGTTGCGCCAGATCAGGCCGGGGAAATACTCGTTCTTCGCCTCTTCCCCGTCGAGAAGTTCATCCAGCATCCCTACCATGTAAGTCTTTGTGCCCCCCACATTGATATACCAGGGCACGTCCAGATCCAAATCCTGCTTTTTCTCGTCCTCCCGGGTCTCCGCCTTATAAAAGCTCTCGCCTCCCAGCAGAAATCCTCCGAAAAGGTGGATCCCCTCCACCCGGACCTCGTCTTCCCGGACGCTCCGGATCCCCAAAAGCTCCATCAGCTCCCGGTCTCCCCTTATGACCTCCGGCTCCGGGAGATTGCAAAAGATCAGGGGTATCCCCATCCCGGTGATCTTTTCAAACAACGGCATCTGCTCCGGCAGGGAGACCGAGGAGGAATCCACCAGCGCCGCAACAGGCAGGCTTTCCCCGGAAACTTCATAATCCTCCGGGTTTCCGTACACCAAAAGCTCCCGCTTGGTATATTGGCACCAGCGAGCCGCCACATTTGCCACGGCGCTGTCCTCCCCGGAAAACAAAACCACATAATTCCCATCCTCAAAGACCGCCTGCAGGTTGCCGCTATCCTCCGGGCGCCATCTCTGGTTCCCCAAAAGCGGCTCCTCTTCCCTATAGATGTTGACACCGTAATTGCTCTCGTCCTCCCGCACCACCTGAGAGAATTGAAACATAAACAAGAGCACTGCCATCATGATAAGTATACTGAAAAAATTTCTGCGGGATACCATTTATCCTCTCAATCTGCCGCATCGGCGGCCACTGTCTCCCAGTTGTTAAAGCCATAATCTATGGCGAAATTGTACAGGCGGTACATATTCTGTTCCAGCCTGTAACAGATAAATTGATCCGTTTCCATATAGACGTCCATCTCATTGGGGCAAAGCTCCCGGAACGCCTCCGCCCAATAATACATTTTCGACATGACGATCCAGCGTTTCTCCCCCTGGTAGACTCCGATGCCGCTGTTGAAGGGCAAAGGCAGGGAAGCGCCCTCCTCCGATACGGGCTGCCCGCTGCCCTCATAGGCCACATTGTAATCCTGGGGGATCTTTTCGATAAAGAAGTAGACCACCGGGGTCGGGATACGGATCATCGCGTCCGTCCCCATATCTTCCATCTCCTCCAGAAAAGTAATGGTCTCATAGTGGTACCCGTAGTCCCAGCCCATGCGGAGTTCATCGTTTGCGGATACGATAGTCCAGGTAAAATCCTCCTCGCCGTCGATAATATTGGTAAGGCAGACCACCGTCTCATCCATCTCCTGGCCGCCGGAATCCCGGGGAGCCCGCAGATGCCCTGCCGCCTGCATATAGCAGAAAAGCCCTGCCACACAGGCCAGCGAGCCGGTGTTGAGAATCAGCCTCCCCACCTTCTCCGTCTTTCCCTTCATCCAGAAGAACGGCAGGTACCAGACGCCGTCCAGCAGGAAGGTAAGCGCGACGGGGCAGCAATAGGAAAAGTAGATACTGCCGCGGTTACTGTCCATCAGCGACGGCAGGCCATACACCCCCGCCGTCATCATAATGCACAGGAAGAACATAAACAGCCCCGTGGAGATCAGCATAGCCCCGTAACAGGTCTTCCGCAGCAGCAGGTACAGCGCCCCCAAAAGGATCAGCGCCGCGAAGGATACTACCACCCAGTGCACACCCCTCCGAAAGGGCAGCTGGAATACATTGGCGGACAGGGAGTTTTCCGCCGCTTTCCACGCTTTGGAGGCAAACTGCGGAATGGACTTCAGCCGCTCCGCCAGGCTGGGCCGGGCGGGGGGCGCCGGCTCTGTTCCGATGCCCTCCGCTCCAGGCAACGACTCAGCTCCCGGCACCTCGCCGATCCCTTCTGCTCCCGGCAACGACTCAGCTCCCGGCACTGACCCGGCTCCCGGCACTTCTCCGATTCCTTCCGTGCCCGGCAACGTCTCGGCTCCCGGCACTTCTCCGATCCCTTCCGTGCCCGGCACTGACTCACCTTCCGGCATTTCTCCGGTCTCTCCCGTGCCCGGCAACGTCCAGTCTCCCGGCACCTCGCCAATTCCTTCTGTGCCCGGCAACGTCTCGCCCTCCGGCACTTCTCCGATCCCTTCCGTGCCCGGCAACGTCTCGGCTCCCGGCATTTCTCCAATCCCTTCCGTGCCCGGCAACGTCTCGCCCTCCGGCACCTCGCCGATTCCCTCTGCTCCAGGCACTGACCCGGCTCCCAGCATTTCTCCGGTCTCTCCCGTGCCCGGCAACGTCTCGCCCTCCGGCACCTCGCCGATCCCTTCCGCTCCCGGTACTGTCTCGCCCTCTGGTGCCTCACCAATCCCTTCCGTCTGCACCTCCTCTTCAGAGGAATTGCCGCCTCCGCCCAGGATGATATTCATCCCCCATCCCAGGGATCCCTGAAGGGGCGTTCCCATCAGGAATGCCACCAGCATAGGCAGCACCGCGATGACCACGCTGAGGGAAGCCGTTCCCACCACATTCAGGAAATAGCCCTTCCGAAGGAACAAGAAACAATACCCGATAGCCATGGCCAGGCAAAACAGCCCCGCCACCATAGTTCCATAAAAATGAACCGCCAGCGTCATGGAAAAGCTCATGCAGAATCCCGCCAGATATACCCAGGAACCGGGCCTTGGGGCCTTCTCCCTCTTTTCCCCGCGCCTGCGCCTTTTTTTCTTCTGCTGCGCTTTCCCGGCAGCCTTTTCCTCCATCTTCTCCTTCCTGCGGGCTTCAAAATAAGCAAACCCGAAATAGACGGCAGGCAGGATAAAAAGGATCCCAAATTCCTGCGGCAGCGTGGCATAGAAGCGGGAATATGTGTGTACTCTGAAATACGTGCTGGCCGCATACACAAAAACCCCCAGGTAAGCCATGTATCTGCTGCGGCAGCAAAGCCTCAGGACACAAAGCATCGTCAGATGCAGCATTACATTCTGCACAAAAGCGAACACCCGCAGGATCACAAAGGTCTCAATGCCGAACACCGCGTGAAGGTAATAACAGATACAGTGAAAGCCATGGGGATAAACGCCCGCCACAAAAATATGATTGTCGTTGAGGGAGTTGATCCAGTAATTGTGCACAAGCAGGTCCGACGCCTTGTAGCCGTAATGGGCCAGCAGGTTGGAACCGTACACATACCAAAGCACCGCTAACAATAGCCCGGTCAGCAGGCAGTCAAAAAAGCGGCGGCTCAGATAATACCAGACATACCGGCCAAACCGGGCAAGCTGCCTGCGCAGCATTCCCGCGGCCTTATAGACGGCTGTCCTCGCTCCCATCTGCCCGCCGGTAAGCCGGTGCAGTTTCTTCATGTATTCCCCGAAAAGCTCCCGCACGGGAATCCTGTTCACTTTTATCCAGGCCGCAGCAGCAGGCACAAGGGTACCCGCAGCCAGCGTAAAAGGATAGGAAATCTTGAGCAGCTGCAGCACGAACACCAAGTTCATCACATAAAAATTGCCGGTCATGAGATAGATCAGGAAACGTTCCGGCGCCCTGTGGCCCTTTAGCTTCCTGCCCAGCACAAAAGCCGGCAGGCCCACTGTCACAGAAAGGTAGGCGCAGAATACGCCGGCCAGCTGTAAGACCGTCAGCAGTTTCATAGACATATCCCGCACCTCCTTCCCGTTACATAAATACGCGGATCAGCTCCAGGGTCTCGCTGTCGATCACCACGGAGGACTGCTTCAGTTCCTCGATCACCTGAAAAAACCTTCTTTTCTGCCCGCTGTTAAAATAAAGCTTCAGCTGGCAGGTATACGTAGCCAGGGAGTTTGGATACTGATAAGCGGCCCTGTCACACCACTTCTCGCACTCGTCAAATTCCTCCAGCTCCAGCAGCCGGAGCGTCACCGCCTCGTAACGGCTGCTGGTCATGCGGCTCCTCTCCTTTGCATAGAGGATCTCGCAGACCTGGTCCATCATCTCCACGTAATTTCTCTGCTCCATATCCGTGAACACATGCTGTACCAGCACCTGGTCCATATAGTCCACCAGGATCTCCGCGTAAGCGACCTGCTTTTCCCCCTCCTCCATCACCAGCTGATACTGCTTCTGCACATTCATGCGGAAATCGTTCAGCGCGTCCTGGAGCACGGAAGCGGCATAATGGGCTGTCTCCGTATCCTGGCTGTTCAGCGCCAGGGAGATGGACGCCAGAGACTTCCGAATGTCTCCCCGCACCACGTTCATCATCAGGGAACGCAGCTCCTCGGTGTCCGTAACCTCAATGGCCTCCTCCAGCGGCACCAGATTGCGCTCGCTTTCCTCAGCCCGGGTGAAAGTCCTCACCCGCTCCTTGCTGAATACCACGTCCTCCAGGTCCACAGGCCCGTAGAAAAAGAGCCGGTAGAAGATATAAGACAGCAGGAAAAAACAAGGGCCCACCACAGGGCATAAAAACATCACCAGCGTCCGGAAACCGACGCCCTTATACCTCTTTTTCCCAAAAAGCAGGCTGCACCCCAGATAGAGCAACGCCACAATAGCGTTCAGCAGCAGCACGATCAAAAAAATTCTCTCCTGCCCTGTCATACCGAAGCCGTACCTTTCTGCAGCTCATACACATCCGTCACGATACTGCTCGCATGTCCAAGCTCGGCGAATCGCTGGATCACATACCCGGCATCCTCCCGGCTGGTGTTGGGGAGCAGGGCGTACAGGCCGCCGTCTCCCAGTATCCCTATGTAGTCAGACTGACGGAGCTTTCCGGCCAGCCGGCTTCCCGCTTCCCTGTAAGACTCCGGGTCCGCATGCACCCTAAGCACCGTACACTCTGTAAGCCCCTTGGCCTGCGCCTTCAGATATGCCTGCACCAAAGCGGAAAACGCCTCGGGCTCCAGCATATGGGTATCCTCCACAAATCTCTGGTTCTCCAGCGCGGACAGGTACCGGTTGGCCCTGAGCACCGCGTTCTGGATCAGAGCGCTGATGATCACCAGCTGGTTGGCCTGGCCGAGCGTCATGCTCTCCCAGGGGATACCCCATATCATCAGGATCATCTGCATCTCATCCTTATCATCGAACAGCGCGTTGGCCATCAGCGGGTACCGGTCGTCCAGCTTCCGGTTGATGAACACTTTCCGCTGGGAGAGCGTCTCGTACATCTCCCCCATCTGCACATACCGGATGGAGTTCCCGAGCACCCTGGCCTTTGAGGAAGTGGAGGAAAACAGCCTGGCGTAAGTCCGGTTCGATACGGTATAAATGGCTACGTCCTTGCTCCGCACCAGCCTGCCCAGCATTTCGGCGGCATAGAACAACACCTCCTCCGGGCTGTACTGGTCCAGCGCGGAAGTGATGCTGTAGATCTTCCCTACGCTGTCGTTCTGGTTGACAAGCTGCGTTTCCAGGGCGTCCTTCACGCGCACGTTGCTGCTGTTGATGTCCTGGATATCCCCCAGCTGCTGAGACAGAAATTCCTTTTCCTCAATGCTTTCCTCCCGGAGCTTCCGGATCTGGTCCCGCATGTACCCCACCGCCAGGCCCAGGATGAACAGCTGCGCTATCCACACATAAGTGTTTGCGTCCAGCAGGACTTCAAAGCCGGAACGGTCATACATCTGCCGGAAGCAATACCCCGCCACCGCCAGCACCGCCGAAAAGGTGGCCTGCTGCTGTCCATAGACAATGGCGAACAGGAGCACATACAGCAAATAGAAGTCGAGGTTTGCGAAATAAGCGCTTCCCACCGCGCGGTTGTTCAGCATGAAAAAGGGAATAAACGCGACCATATTCTCCCCAAAGGGGATCATGGCGCGTATGAACCATCCCGACTTTTTCAGGATCCTCTGGATCAGCGGCAGAGACGCCTCGTCGCCGTTCAGGAACACCCCCCTGTTCTTTTTCATCTGATCCGTGGTCTTCTTTACGATATCCTTTACATCACAGAAAAAAGGATTGCCAAATTCCGAGTCAAACCGCCGGTTGGACAGCACCACTCTCTGCTCCTGGCCGTACTTCTCATCCACCGCGATCTGTACTCCCTCCCCGAACGCCTCCTGTACCATCTCCGCCAGCTGCCTCTGGGTCATGGCCGCCGAAGAGGAAATGTTATAGACGGGATACTTGTGCTCCCTCCCCGCTGCCGCCCGGTAGATGAACTCCACCGCGTCCGTCTCATAAAGCAGGGAAAAGGAAACATCCTCCTGGATCGTGACGGCTTTTTTCTCCAATGCCTGGAGGCACATTTCCGAACAGAGATCCGTCACTTCCCCCCTGGTTTTTGGGATGCCGTAAAGATGATCCAGGCGCAGCGTCATGATGTCAAGCCCCCGGGTCCTCCGGTAACTCTCACACATTTCCTCTCCCTGCGCCACCACCATCCCCTTCAGGCTGGTGGGCGAGGTTTCCTCCTCCTCCGGGATATCCTCCTGGTAATGTGCGCCGTACACAACATCCGAGGAGAGATATACAAACCTGCCGTGATCCAGCATACAAAATCCCATCAGCAGGTTCATCAGACACGCGGAATATTTCACCGAAGCCGCCTTCTCGTCCTTCCAGCGGAAGTTGGTGTCATATGCCCCCAGAAAAACCGTCAAGTCCGGATTGATACTCTCAAAGATCTCGTTCAGGCTTGTACAGTCGTATGTAAAATCATACCGCTCAAACACTTTCTGGTAAGGCGTTCTGGCATAACGGCTCCCCGTGAGCAGGTAAACACGGTGCCCTTCTTTATTCATCTTTATGATGAGGTGGTCGATCAGGCTCCCCGGGCCCCCTATCAACAGTACGTTCATGCTTTCCCCACATTCTGCCGCAGCGGCAGCCCCCTGCCTGCGGCCCTGCCCCGGCTCATCCGGTTTCCGTCTCCACACGGATCCCGTGCTCAGCCAGCTGCATCTGAAACTGCTCCACATCCATCCGTGCCGCTTCCCCGGCTATACCGTATTCCCGGCTCAGCCGTTCCGCAATCTGCTCCCGGCTCAGCCCCTGCATCATCATATTCCAAAGATCCGCCCCCGCTTCATTCATAGAAAGAGGCTTTTTATAAGGTATGCCCTCCTGGCATGTGTCCAATAACCAGTACATACCGGCCGCATGGCGCAACTGATACCTCATCCCCACACATCCTTCTCTCCCAAGCCAAATACCCCGCGGCAGGCTACAGGACATGACTTAGCCTGTTCTTAGTTAGTCCGCCCAAGGCGCCCCCGCCGCAGTATATACAGTATACATAAATTGTACCGCACTTTTCTCTCATTGTCAGCCATTTTCTTAAATTCCTTTCAAGCCTTTGTAACAGTTCAGCCCACGCCATCCGCAAAGCCGCGCTGACGTGCGCCCTCCGGCGCTGTGCGCCTGCCTTTGCTCATAAAACGGCGTTTCCTCGGCTGCCGTATCCAGAGTAAAATTCGTGCGAGCACGCTTTTCCTCTGAACACGTCAACCGGCTGAACTGTTACAAGCCTTTCAAGCCTTATTCCTTTCAAGCTCCTTTCAAGCTTATTCCTTTCAAGCTCCTTTCAAACATCTCCTTCAAAAACGTAACAATTCAGCCCGCGCCATTCGCAAAGCCGCGCTGCCGCTCTGCCGCGCTTTTCGTTGCTTCGCGACTTCCTTTGCTCATAAAATGGCGCTCCCTCAGCTGCCGAATCCAGAGGAAAATTCGTGCGAGCATGATTTCCCGTCAAATCAGGCGGCTGGCTGAACTGTTACCAGATATCCCCCTCCAAAACTGAAAAAAGCGCTTATTGGCCCTCTCCCAACAAACGCTTTTCCGTATGCTTTCTGCCCGAACACCTGTCTTTCCATCCCGGCCGCGCAGATCATAAATTTTGTGATCTTTGAAATATGTCGAAAAATGTATTTTGTCAGTTATAACTGATAAAATGCTATTCATATACTTGTATTTTCACCGTATCTGATATATACTAAGGGCAGTTACACGGCCGCGGCGTAATCGTTTAGCCATACAGCACCGCTAGGCCAAAACCGCATCTCTATTCGATTTTTCGAGGGATGCCGACGCCAAAACGCATTCCTCCCGCGTTTCGTGCGCATCCGCGTAACAGGAAAGGGGCTGCTTTTTATGATCAAACGGGAAACCTATATGAGCCGTATCCGCCCATTTATCGGAAATGACCTTATCAAAGTCATGACCGGCATCAGGCGGAGCGGGAAATCCGTCATGCTGGAGCTGATAAAGGAAGAACTGACAGAAATGGGCATCTCGGCCGGGCAATTTATCTCCATCAATTTCGAGGATATGAGGAACTCCCGGCTTCTCACCGCAAACGCCCTCCACGAGGAAATCCTGAAAAGGGCAAAGGGCATTGGCGGGAAAGCATATCTGTTCTTTGATGAGATCCAGGAAGTCGCGGATTGGGAAAAGTGTATCAATTCGCTCCGCGTCGCCCTCGACTGCGACATCTATATCACAGGCTCCAACGCAAAACTCCTGTCCGGGGAGCTTGCGACATATCTCGGCGGGCGGTATGTGGAATTTGTGGTCTATCCGTTTTCTTTCTCTGAGTTTCTGGAACTCTATCACACGGTTGAACCGGAAGCCACGATACAGCAAAGCTTCCAGAAGTACCTGCTGTCCGGCGGGATGCCGTATCTCGCAAACCTTCGGTACGCCGAAGAGCCGTCCCGGCAGTACCTTACCGATGTTTTCAACTCCGTCCAGCTCAAAGATATAGTCAAGCGGAACAAGGTGCGCGATGTCGATCTCTTAGAACGGATTATTGCCTATGCAATAGCGAATGTCGGAACTACCTTCTCCGCCACTTCCCTCGTGAAGTTTTTCAAGAGCGAACAGCGCACCGTAGCGGCAGAGACTGTGCTGAACTACATCAGATACTGCTGCGACTCCTACCTTCTGTATCAAGTCAAAAGGGAGGATCTGCAGGGAAAGCAGATCCTCGCCTCCAACGAGAAATACTATATCGCCGACCACGGCATCCGTGAGGCAGTGTTTGGCGGAAATATGCGCAACATCGACCTGATTCTTGAAAACATCGTCCACATGGAGCTTCTCAGGCGCGGATACACGGTCACGGTAGGCAGGTTCGGAGACCGGGAAATTGATTTTGTCTGCCACCGGCACGGAGAAAAGCTCTATGTCCAGGTTGCCTATCTGCTTGCCACGGAAGATACGGTTACACGGGAGTTTGGCGTCTACGACCTCATACGGGACAACTATCCGAAATATGTTGTCACAATGGACGAGATCGACATGAGCCAAAACGGGATCAAGCACCGTAATATCCGGGATTTTCTGACCGCGGCCGAGTGGAATTGATATAAATATCCCCCGGCCGCGCAGATCACAGGGTTTCTCCCGGCTCCGGGAGGCCGCCGATCCCGCCTTCCGGCATCTCCCCGTCCTGCTGCAGGCCAGGCCCGCCTTCCGGCATCTCTCCATCCTGCCACAGGCCAGGCCCGCCTTCCGGCATCTCTCCATCCTGCCACAGGCCGGATCTGCCTTCCGGCATCTCTCCGTCCTGCCGCAGGCCGGGCCCGCCTTCCGGCATCTCTCCATCCTGCCGCAGGCCGGATCCGCGCCTTCCCGGGTCGGAGGGCTCGGTTCCCTCTCCGCCGTCAAAGCCTCCCATTCCCCCGGAGCCTCCTCTTCTGTCAAAACCTCCCATGCCGCCCGGGCCTCCAAAGCCGCCCATGCCGTTTCCGTAGATCAGGCTCTCCAGAACGATCTCCGTCTCATTTTCCCCGGCTTTCAGGGTATAAGTGCCGCCCTGCTCCAGCTGAGGGCAGCTGACCAAAACCGATTCAAAGGAACTCTCCGCCGTAAAGCTGACCAGCACATTCCCCTGGGAATCCAGCATCTGGACCTCATCGCCGGCCTGGCAGGCGCTCACGGAGACCAGCACAGACCCCTGAGTGGAGGTATCGCCAAAATTCATGGCCATCTGAGGACTCCCCACCGCTACCAGCACACCGCCGGTGATCTGCCCGGACCCGCCGTAATCCAGCGCACCGTTCGCGCCGTTTTCCGGGCCGGATACATAGGTCTCGCCTCCTGTGACGATCAGATCCCCGTTGGAGTCGATGCCGTCTCCCGCGGCCCTCACATAGAGCTTGCCGCCCGAGATCGTCACGGTAGAATCGCTGCCTCCGAACATCTCGCCTCCCATCCAGCCGCCGAAACCGCTCTGATCGTTTCCGCCCGCCGCATTCAGGCCGTCATCCGTGACATTCATATAGATCTCACCGCCGCTGATCTCCACATAATTCCCTTCGATTCCCTCGTATCCGTCCGTTATGTCTACGCTGCCCCCGGCAACCGCTGTTGTTCCGTCAGAGTGCAGGCCGTCATCCCCTGTGGCAAGCTGCAGGGTACCACCGTTCACAGTCAGGTCTCCTCCCGCGTGAAGCGCATCGTCCTGCGCGTTTACGACCAGCGTCCCGCCGTTTATCACCATGGCGCCATCCGCCTTGAATGCCTTTGCGCTGACTACATCGCCGTTTTCATCCCTGGCTGCCGTGCCGTTCGTGCTCCCGCCCCCGGACAGGACATCAAAGGCGCCTCCGTCCACCTGTAAGCTGGAACCGGCGCTGATGCCGTCGCCGTCGGAGACAATGACGATCTGGCCGCCGCCAAGGTACACATACCCTTTTTCCGCGTCATCGTCATTCTCCGCGTGGATCCCGTCTTTGCCGGAAGTGATATTCAGCTGGCCCCCGGACACCCGCACACTGTCCTTCCCCTCCAGGCCATGTTCCGCCGCCGTGACGGTAAGGGCCGCGTCTGCCAACGCCAGGTCATCCTTAGAGACAATGCCATGCCCCTCTGCCGCCTCCACTGTCAGGCTTCCGGTTCCATTGACCGTCAGGTCACATTTGGCAAACACCGCGCCGTCGATATGATCTCCATCCACATCCGTGTAACCGCCGCTGAAAAGGCTGTTCTGAGACCCCTCTGCCAAAGTGAGGAACACTTTATCTGCCTCCTTCGCGTAGATCGCGGCGTTTGTCTCATTCCTGATCTGCGCCCCGTCCAGCACGATCTGCACTTTATCCGAATCCCCCGCTTCCACCACTATCATTCCATCATAGCTTCCGGAGAGGACATATACCCCTTCCGCGGTGATGGTCACAACATGGTCCGACACGGCTACCTCCGAAGAATCGCAGAGGGCGCTTTCCCCGTCCAAAGTGATGGACACACTCTCCTCCCGGTCATACTCCCCGCTCAGATCCCGGTCTGTGAACATCTCCTCCGTCTGCAGAAGGCTTTCCGCAGCCTGTGCTGCCTGCCCCTGCGCGGAAGCCGCCTCTACGCTCCCCTGGCCCGCCAGGATATCCCCTGACACATCCTGTCCTTCTCCACCGCAGGCGGAAAGCGTTCCCACAGTCAGGGCCATGATACCCGCCATGGAAAGCCTTTTCCATGATCTCCGATTCCATCTGTTCCTCAAATTCCTGTCCATAAGATTTTCAACTCCTTACGTTTTCTTACCTTTCCTTGCCATCCGCTTTTCCGGCCATCCGTCTTTAAACAGCCCGCTTCTCACAACTCGCAGGCTATGGCCTCTTTCTGGCACACGGAAATCTCCAGGTTCCCGTTGCGGCAGCGCAGCTTGTCGATCAGCTCTTTCTCCGCCTGCCCATCCTTCAGCACAATGTTATAGGTCAGCTTAAAGAGACTACCCATATTGGTGGTCTTCACTTGTTCCAGCTCATGCGACCGGGTATACTCCTCCAGCACCTGGTCAAAAACGCCTGTATAGTCCAGGTCCTCCGGGATCGTAATGTGGAGCACCTTGTACCTTGCCTCCTGCTTTTTGCTTCCCATCTCAAGACAGTTGTACAGCATCGTCACTCCGCTGAGCACCAGCGCGAACAGCACCGCATACCCCAGGTATCCCATTCCCGCGATCAGGCCCGTGCACATGGCCAGGAAAATAGCGCAGATCTCCCTGGCGGTTCCTGGAACGGACCGGAATCTGACCAGGCTGAAAGTCCCTGCCACCGCGACGCCCGTGCCGATATTTCCATTCACCATCATGATCACCACACACACTACGGCGGGCAGGATCGCCAGCGTCATCAGGAAACTCCTGGAGTAGCGGTTCCTTACCGTATAAGACCCTGCCAGCAGGAGCCCCACAAGCAGCGCTACCCCCAGGCACAGGAGGAACTCCCCCACCGATATGGCGGACGCGGCCTGGGCATCCGAATCAAAAATACCTCTGAATATAGTGTTAAGCATATGCTTTTTCCTCCCCTCTTTCTCTTCCATACATCGTGGTATAAGCGCTTCCGTATTTGGAAAACGATGTCTTCCTGATGTTCCAGTGATCCAGCGTCTCAGCCATCCACAGCGGCATGCCGCCCGGCGTCTTGATCTCCAGCAGCGTCTGGCCCGGCTCCAGGATATCCTCCCCATAGACCCCCGCCTCGAGAGACAGCTCCGTCGTCCTCCAAAGGATGTTTTCATCAAACGTCATGCGAAATTCTCCGCCCCCCTTTTCAAAAAACGCCTCCCTCTCATAAGAGAGAAACACACGGGGCGCCAGCGTTTCGTAAAACCGCCGGAAATAATCGATTTCGTCCGTGATCTGACAGGGCTTTGGCGCGGGGATCTCCCCCGCCAGGTATGCCGCCACATCCCTTTCGCGCATACTGGTGCGCCGCTTATATACCACGTTGTCGTATTTCTTTTTCAACTCCACAAACACCTGGTCGTCAGGCGCTGCGGTGCGGTAACTCCTGACACGGAGCTTTTCTTTGTAAATGGGTTGTTCCATAGATCTGCGGGCCAGACGGTACGTATCCGTGTCATAATAAATATTGCGGATCGTGCTGCGGCCAAAGCTGTCTGGCTCCATGTAAGGTTCCATCGCCGCTATGACCGCCTCTTTCTGTTCCCTGTTCAGCAGATATTTGATTTCGTAACGTTCAAAGACCATGGGAGATGCCATTTTGTTCCTCCTTTATGTACCCTCTTTTTTTCTGACAAGGCCAGCATAACAGACGAACCTAAATGGAACCTTAAGGAAGTTGTGAAAATTCTGTGATTTTGATTTTTTTCTAATTACTATGAAACAACCCCTTCCGGGCAGCTAAAAAAGCGCAGACTGCCCCTATCAAGCTCAAAAGTTGATTTTGAACTTAACTGACAGGCTTAGTTTAGTTTCAGGCGGAAGCGGAAACGGTATCCCCACAATGCCATGCTTCCTCCGCGTCCTGTCAGATCAGCCTGACAGATACCTTCCCTGCCTCCCGGGGCAGGTCTTCCTCCGGCTCCAGCCCGAGAACCGGCCTGCCGTCCGCGTTGATGTGAAGCCGGGTGATGGAAGTGTTCCGGTGGTTGTCATCCCCCGGCCGCTGGGCATGACAGGCAAAATAGGTCTTCCCGTCATCCCCCGTAAAGAAAGAATTGTGCGCCGGGCCTTCCCGGTCGCTAAACATCACCGACGAACACTCCGGGCACACGGATTTGCGCCAGTTTTTCGGATCCAGCGGATCAAGCCCGGGCTCCAGCTCCAAAAATCCAACCACATAGGAATATCCTCCCGCCGCGCCGCCGGAGTAGGTAAGGTACAGCTTATCCCCAACAAACAGCGGATAAGGCCCCTCGTTGTTCACTGTGCCGGACTGATTCTCCCAGCCATACAAAGGGCGGGACAGCAGCACCGGCTCCGTTTTCAAGACCCACGGGGTCTTCTCCTCCGTCTCCGCGATATAGAGCATGGAGCCGGAATCCGGGTCAAAACGCCTCTGAGACCAGCAGAGGTAATACTTCTTTCCAATGGAAAAACAAGTCATATCCAGCGTGATCCTGCCCGGTGCCAAGTCGCTGCCATCGCTCCTCACAACCCGCACCGGCTCTTCCCAGGAGCCCTCCTTTCGCAGATCCTCCCCCTTTTTCAGCTTCATCATATGGGAATGAGGCGACCACTGCCTGCCGCCAATGGCCAGGAGGATATACAGCTCCCCGCCGATCTCATGAAATTCCGGCGCCCAGAAGGTCTGAACAAAATCCCGCTTTTCATCATAGGGCAGGATCAGGCAGGGCTCGTTGTCCGGGGCAAACAACCCCTCCACCGTCTCCGCCCGGCGGATGTAAAGCCCCACGTCCCCCGTGTTATCGTTTGTGGCCAGATAATACCATGCCCCCTCATATTTGTATATCACAGGATCCGCCCAGCCGCATGCGGAAGGATAGGAATACTTCTGCTGAAGCACCTCTCCCTCCGCCCTGTCGGATCCCGGCGCCACGCTCCACCTGACCGGCTTTTTGTCAACAGAGCCGTCGCTGTAGACCACCTGTGCTTCCAGACGGCCAAGCTCCCCGCGGCTCACCGTTTCCGGCAGGAGAATATGGGAAAACCGCAGCTTACCGAACCGCTGCAGCAGGCATTGAAGCTCCGGCAGCGTGATGTCAAGCGTATCTCCCGCCTCCCTCAGGTCAAAGGGCAGATCCCCCTTCGATGCCAGCCCCAGATCGAAGTATTCCTTAAAATCTGCTGTCTTCCAGAGATATATCTTTTCCGGCGCGAGGAGATTCCCCCGGCTATCTGCAAATTCCGCAAGGAAATAGACATACTCCCCTCTGCGGATCACCCTCGGCTGCCTTGCCCCCCGCTCCAAAATGGTGTCCTCCGGGCTTATCTCCGCCTTCGGATAGAGCACTCCGTAATTGTAATTCAACGGCTCATAGCCAGCGCCTTCCAGGCTCACCGCGAAATGTATGCTCTGGGCCAGTGCGCTTGGGTAGGTCCTCTCGTCTACGATCTCCCTCTCATATACTTTTAATTTTGGCATGGTCTCCTCCTCGTAACCGTTCAGCCCGCGCCGCCGGCGAAACTGCACGGTCCATTTTGTTCCAACCACATTATATTGGATACGGACATCACAGTCAATATATCCACAATGCCTTCCGACTGACCGCAAACAACTTGTAAACAGCCTTTGGCTGAACTCGGCTGAACTTCGCAAGAGGGCATTAAGAAAACATACGCCATCGTGTATAATAAAGGCAGATTTCGAGGCAATACTAAACAGTTGTTGTTCGCAGCTGACAGCGGAGGCACAGACAAGCGGATTTAAGACCTCTTCTCAATTTGAAAATCGTGTGAGAGAAGTATTGAGCGAATCAACAAAAGACAATGGATCATTTCAGGAATCTTGACAAAAGTCACTTCATAAAAGAATATCATAGAAAAACCAGTGTAGTACGATTTTGGGGAAAATACGGGATACAGCAGTTGTTCAGTTGGGAAGTTTGTCCGCTTTATCATATATTGTGAGTGTATTAAGTGCCAGATTTAGTAATCATACATTTATTTTGTATGTGGAAGATATTTTTTTGATGGTTCTTTGTATTATCTTGGTAATTATAATCTGGGGCATTAATAGAGAATACGATAAAAATAATGATGAAGAACTAGAAAAAGTGATACGGAGCTATAAAGATAGTCGGCATTGCTCTGCGTGATATATATGTTGAACATCTGCAAATTGTCTGCTCCATGCAGACTATCATGGGTTGCATGGTATCGTGATCAAAAAAGAAGCGGACAAGCTGATTTTGGATTTCGTCGTTTTCTATTGAACTGGGGCATAATCACTGCAAAGAAAAGAATTTTACAGGCAGCTTTTCAACTTTTTTCCTGATCTCGCCCTTATTCTGGCCTTTCATAGTTTCATAAAGCCTCTCTATTTCACTATCCAGTTCTTCTTCAGACATTTTCTCATATTCTTCAGGAATTTCCAGTATATCATTTTCACACACCATCCGCTTTTACCTCCTCTACCATAACATCGAACTTCGTGACTAGTTCTTGCGGTGTCACTATCTGTGCCTCATATTCATTATAGCCTTTCCTTAAGTGCTTTTCAACAACCAACTTATAATAGTCTATCCTTATTTCCTGATTTGAAGCATATTTGAATATTTTCCCATCATGGCAGACCACAATGCCAAGGCCGTAATGATTGAAAAAATTAGAATTTAAGTCATTGACACTGGGCGGATAACTGTTTGGGTGAGAATGTAATGTAACCAGGTTGTCATATTTTTGTATTTTGGAATATATGCTGTCCGAATATGTTATCTGCGCCTCAGAACAGCTTTCTGTTTCTTCTGCTACCACTACCTGATGTGCCGCGTCGATCCAATACATATCCTCAAACCTTGTTCCGGACCTATGTAGCAACATCTTTTTCGATAATTGAAATATAAGACGGTTCAACTCAGGCGAGTTGGAAATATAATTAAATTTTTTTCGATAGCTACCACTGCTAATATATGTATGGTTTATCACTGTACTCTTATTTCTGCCGTATCTTTGCTCCTCATCCTCTGGCTGTAGCCAAAAACAATCGGCTTCAACTTTCCATTCAGCATTTTTCATAATCCGCTTTATTTCCTTTAACCAGATAAGGATTCTCCGCATATGGCTGAGAAAGGCGGCGGTATACAGCGTCCTCCTCCGGCCCGTACTCCTCATAAGCCCGGCAGATCTCAGCAACCTTCTTTTCGTCCGCCAGCAGGTCCAGCGCTATCTTCTCCGGTGACTCTCCCCGCTGCAGCTTGCTGCACACCTGGCGAACCAAAAGGTGCTGTTCTCCCTGCTCCATTCCTTGCCTGATGCCCTGCTCTATCCCTTGCTCTATTCCTTGCTTGATCCCTTGCTCTATCCCGTCCTCGACGCCTTCCTCATACCTTACCGCCATCGCATCGTCTATGTC
>CANPYT010000043.1 GCA_947588705.1 uncultured Acetatifactor sp.
CCTCACGCTGGCTGGCGGCCCTTGCGAAATCGTTACCCGTCCGATAACGGATACGGCAATACGCCGCGGCCTGCAGGCCGTTCAATTTCTGGTAGCCGGGCTCATCCACTACATTCACGGCATAATCGCTGAAGTATTCGTCCGGCTCAAAATTCAGGTCAGAGGGAAGCTCATCCAGGTATTTCTTTGCCCGGTTTCCGATGATGCTGTACTGATAGTTATTGATATGCTTGATCTCCTGGTCGTCCACGTCGATCCAAACGCCGCCAAGCCCGTCGATCACCTCGGCCAGGCCGGCATACCCCACGGTGACAAAATCCGTTATGTTCAGATCCAGATTCATGTTCAGCATACCCACCGCCTGAGCCGCGCCGCCCTTGGAGTATGCGCCGTTGCACTTGTTATAAAAATCGTTGCCCAGGTTCAGGTACGTATCTCTGTACACGCTGACCAGTTTAATGTCGCCGTTTTCAAGATTGATGCTGGCGATCATGATCGTATCGCTGCGGCTGCTCTTGTACAATTCCGACTCCGACTTGGCATCCACGCCGAACAGGGCGATATTCCGATACCCGTGCATGGTGCCGCCCTCTTCCTCAGCAGCCTGCTGCACCTGTTCCGGAATGTAGAGTTCTTCGTTTTGCAAGTCGGTAACATGCATAGGGGTCATGTCCTCCGTGGTGTCCAGCACCAGATAGAGGACGCCGACCATGACCAGGATGATGAGCACTTCCACCCCAAAAATGATCAGTTTCAGCTTTTTCTTGTTTCCGCGCTGCCTGCCGCCCGGTCTTCTTGCCGTGTTTTTGTTTGTTCTTCCACTTGTCGCCATTGTACTTTCTCCTTATTGATTAATAAGCATTTTTATTGACAAACCCTGTGATAAATGTCATGAAGATGATCTTTATGTCAAGCCCCAGCGTCCAGTTTTCAATATAATAAAGGTCATACTCTATTCTCTTCCGGATGGATGTATCGCCCCGAAGGCCATTCACCTGGGCCCACCCGGTCAAACCGGGCCTCACCTGATGCCGCACCATATAGCGCGGGATCTCCTCCCGGAACTTCTCCACCCAGCCGGGCCGCTCCGGCCTTGGCCCTACCAGGCTCATATCGCCCTTCAAAATATTAAACAGCTGCGGCAGCTCGTCCAGGCTCGTCTTCCGAAGGAATCTGCCGACCCCGGTAACCCTCGGGTCGTCCCGCACAGTCCACGCCTTCTTTTCTTCCCCGGGAGACTGCATCGCCATGCTTCGGAATTTATACATAAAAAAGGATTTGTTGTGAATGCCCACCCGCTCCTGCCGGAAGATTATGGGGCCCGGGCTGGTTGCCTTTACCAGGATCGCCGCGATCAGCATGATAGGAGAAGTCACCACGATCCCCGCCAGGGAACCCACAATATCCACCACCCGCTTCACGAGGATATTGCCTGTATTTGTCAGCGGGACATAGCGGATATTCACCACCGGCAGGCCAAGCAGGTCTTCCGTATAGGGTTTGCTTGGGATCAGACTGTTATAATCAGGGATAAACTTGGTGTGGACACCGGATTTCTCGCAGATACCCACGATGCCCTCCAGGTTATCATAATCTTTCAGCGACAGGGTGATCGCCACCTCGTCCAGCTTGTTTTCGGGCAGGATATATTCCAGATTTCCCAGCCTTCCCAGCACTTTGACACCCTTATAAAGCGTTCCCGCCGGAATATGGTCATCCAGAATGCCGCAGGCCACATACCCCCATTGAGGATTATCCATCAATCTGTCAATATATTCCTCCGCCGCCCTGGAATATCCTACCAGCAGAATGTGCTTCAGATTGTAGCCCTGCCTGCGGATCGTCCTGAGCCCCTTTCTCAAAAAAATCCGGAAAGCGGAGGTAAACCCTACGTTCAAAATATAAAACAGGGCGATAACGGAACGGGAATAATTCAGCTCCCGGATGATCAGGAACAAGATGATGATCAGCGTCATGACGCCTATAAAATTCGCCTTGATGATGCCATATATCTCATACCGCCGCCGGACGGTGCGCTTTGGCGCATAGATGCTGCACATGTAATATAAAAACACATACAGCGGAACGATCACCCACAGCAGGCGGAAGTATTCCCCGACAGGCAGGACTCCTACGCCGGGCCCTCTGTTTAGAACATAAAACTTGATAAAATAAGCAAGCATAAAAGATGCCGCCGTGATGGCAGCATCTATGATCACCATGAGTCTGTTGAAAACCTTCTGGTTGTCCTTAATCATATGCGTCACCCGAGAGATAGCCGCCGTTCCCCAGTGCTCCGAACAGCTGAAAATATTGTACAATATTATTATAGAAAGAACAACTTAGGAATTTATGAAGCTGTTTCTTAAGATTTCTTAAGAAATCGGATCAGGTTCAGGTAAAGCTGCCACTGAATGGCAAGATAATTGCCCAGCCGTGAAAAACGGAACCGCACTTTCCGCCCCCGGCCCTCCGGGGAGAGCAGTTTCCTCCCTCCTTCAACCAGCCCTTTCAGATAAAGCTTTCCCATTCCTTTCCCGCAGAAAAACAGAAATTTAATAAAAAAACCCGTTATTAAAAAAGGAAGGTTTAATAACAGCTGTAATGCAGCCATGTTTTTTCCCGCTACATACACACTGTTGGCCGAAGCCAGAGACGTCTTTTTCTCGTTATAGCGAGACCCGGTGGAAGCGCTGCCAAAATGAATGACGCGGGCAGACGGTTCATAATAATTGTGATACCCATAAATTCTCGCCCGCCAGCCTATGTCCAGGTCTTCCAGATACGCGAAATGCGCCTCGTCGAAAAGACCGATCTTCTCAAAGACCTCCCTGCGGTAAACCGCCGCGCCGCCGCAGGCGGAAAACACTTCCCGAGGCTGTGGATACTTGTCCGCTGGCCTTCCCTTCCCCCGCGAATAGGCCCAGCCCAACACACAGTAACGGTCCCCCGCGCCGTCCAACAGCTCCGGCGCATCCCACATGCGCATACTGGCGCTGACGGAAAATATTTTGGGATTCCGCTCAATGGCGTGAATAAGCCCCGACACAAAGCCGGGTTCTACCCTGGTGTCGTTGTTCAGGAGGATCACATAAGGGGTTTCCGCAGCTTGAATGCCCACATTTACCGCATGGCAGAAGCCGGTATTCTCCGGGAGCGCCATCACCTTCACCCGGGGAAATCCCTCCCCGATGAGTTCCAGGCTGTTATCATGGGAACCATTGTCAACTACCAATATGTCGAATTCCGGGGTATCCGGCTCCTGCTCCTGCAGGGATTGCAGACAATCCTGCAAGAAACGGCTCCCGTTATAATTTGGAATAACCACTGTTACTTTTTTCATTTTTTCAAAATTCTCTCACATTCCGGCAGATACAGAAGCCTGTATCCCGCCCTGCGCAGCGCTCGTCCAAGGGCAACGCTGAGCGCCGTAATATCCGCTCCCTCCGGCAGTACAGACACGTCAAAAATCTCATGTTGCGGCAGCGTCCGCCAGGGAACGCCCACTGTCTCCCGAAACAGTTCCCTGGCCTCTTCCCGCACCTGTAGGTTCCGCAGGTCCAAAACCTCCGCGTCCTGGGCCAGGGACGCCCGGTGCATATATCCGCTGAACCGCCGGTTCAAGTGTTCATAAAATACCTGCCCCTCCTCCGTCATCCTGCCGCCACAGATCCTGCCCTTCCTGATCAGCGGCCCGCCTATGGCCCCCACATCCTTTCGGGCCTCGAAAAGATCTCCGGAATATTTCAGGCAGTAAAATCCCAGGTGTTTTGTATTTTCCGCAACGGCCCTCCACCCCCGGCCGTCGGCATAATCCTGTACCGCCCGGCGGCCCGCCTCGTAAGCGTACCCCTTGCTCCGGGGGTTCTCCGCCGTGGAAGAGGAATGGCACCTCCAATGGTAAAGGATCCTCGGCACATGGACAATGCTTTCTTCCTGTCCCTCCAACCGGGATACGGCCCGCAGCGCCAGATCAAAATCCTGAGCGCCGTCATATTCCGGGCGCTGCAAGAGACACTGGATCAGCTCCCGCTTCATCACCATAAAATGACAGATGTAATTATTGCTGAGGAACAGATCCAGATTAAAGTTTTCCTTGTAATGAGGCTCATAAAATTCCGCACCGTCGCCGCTGCATTTATCCTCGTCGGAATACAGCAGCTGCGGAACATTTCCTGCCTCCCGCCCCTTCGATATGGCCTCCGCCATCCAAAACAGAGCGTCCTCCGCCAGCATGTCGTCATGATCCAGCAGCCCGACAAACTCCCCGCAAGCCGCCCGAATGCCCTGATTGGTATTCTCTGCGATCCCATTGTTGCTTTTTAGGCGGAGATAGCGTATCCTATCGTCCTTTACCGTCTCTGCTGGCCGCTGTACGCTGTCGTCCTCCGTCGCGTCCGCCAAAATCAGCTCCCAATAAGGATAGGTCTGTCCGCAGACAGACTCTATCATCTTCAAAAGATAATCCCTGTCGGTGCGGTAGCAGGGAACCACGATGCTGAAAGTGCACACGGGTCCGCTTTCCTCACACGCCTTCCGCTGCCGCTCCAGCTCCTCCGCGAGAGGGATCCGGCGGCAGTAAGGCGGCGCTTTCTTCTCTTCCAGCCGTTCCCGCACTGCATAACAGGTGTCTTTAATTCCGTTCCTGCCCAGGTACTGCAGCGTCCTTTTTACGTTGGCACGAATATTCCCACTCAAACTGCTTTCCTCCCACTACAGCTCATCCGCCGGCACAAGCGAAAGACGCTGCCCGTCCATCGGAGTAAAATGAAAAAGCTCCGCAGCAGGCCGGCAAACCGGCGCCTGCTGCGGAGACAGGCCATACTTTGAAAACAGCGATACCGATCCGGCCTACAGCACAGCCTTCAGGTCTTCTGTCAGCTGCGCCAGCTTTGCCTGGGCATCCTCAATGCTTGTTCCCTTCACGCCCATATAGAACTTGATCTTAGGCTCCGTTCCTGAAGGACGCGCACAGCACCACGCATCATCCGGCAGTTCGAAATAAAGCACATTAGACTTGGGAAGGCCGGTGGTCGTCTCCGCGCCGGTAGCCATATCTACGATCCTGTCCGTCTGATAATCCCTGAACTTCAGCACCTCAAGACTGCCAAAGGCTTTTGGCGGATTCTGGCGCAGCTTATCCATGATCTCCGCGATCTGTTTGGATCCGTCTATTCCCTTCAACGTGATGGTATACTGACTCTCTTTATAATATCCATATTTCTCATAGGTATCCAGCATCATATCCCACAGGGTCTTGCCATGCTTCTTGCAGTATGCGGCCACTTCGCAGAGACACATCACGGCCACAACAGCGTCTTTATCCCTCGCATGGGTTCCCGCCAGGCAGCCATAGCTCTCTTCCAGGCCAAACACATAATTATTGCTGCCGGTCTGCTCAAACAGCTTGATCTGCTCGCCGATAAACTTGAAGCCGGTGAGCACCTCGATCAGCTTTACATTGTACGCCGCCGTGATAGGACGGGTCATATTGGTCGTCACGATAGTGGTCACCAGCGCGGGATTGGCAGGCATGGTTCCCGTAGCGGTCTTTTCTCTCAGGATATACTCTGCGATCAACATGCCGGACATGTTACCGGTGAAAGAGACATACTCGCCTGTTTTTGTATCCTTGGCGTAAACCCCCAGACGGTCTGCGTCAGGGTCGGTGGCCAGCACAATGTCCGCATCTTTCTCTTTCGCCAGGCGCAGCGCGTAGGTAAACGCCTTGGGATCCTCGGGGTTGGGATAGTCAAGGGTGGTAAACTTGGGGTCGGGGTTCTCCTGCTCGGGAACCACATACACATGTTTGAAGCCCAGTTCAGACAGGATCCGTCTTACAGGCAGGTTTCCTGTTCCGCAGAGCGGGGTATAGACGATCTTGATGTCATCCGCCATCTCAGCGATCACGTCAGGATGGATGATCTGCTTCTTCAGCTCCGCCATGTACTTGTCGTCGATCTCCTTGCCAATAACCTGATAGAGCCCCTTCGACTGCGCGTCTGCCTTGGACATAGTCTTCACTGTGTGATAATCCTTGATGCTCTGCACTTCTTCTATGATCTGTTTATCCTTGGGGGCGGTCACCTGGGCGCCGTCCTCCCAATAAACTTTATAGCCATTGTATTCCGGGGGATTGTGGCTGGCCGTCACCACGATGCCTGCCGTACATCCCAGTGTGCGGAGCGCGAAAGACAGCTCCGGGGTAGGCCGCAGGGAATCGAAAACATAAGCTTTGATGCCATTTGCCGCCAGGCACAGTGCGGCCTCATCCGCAAACTCGGGAGACATATTCCTGGAATCGTATGCGATGGCAACGCCCTTGGCCTGAGTACCCTGCTTTAAGATAAAGTTGGCAAGCCCCTGGGTGGCTTTACGGACGGTATAGATGTTCATGCGGTTGGTTCCGGCGCCGATCACGCCGCGCAGCCCGCCGGTGCCGAACTCCAGCTCTTTGTAGAAGCGCTCTTCGATCTCGCTCTGATTATCGCGGATCGCCAGCAGTTCGTTCTTTGTGTCCTGGTCGAAATAGTCGTCGTTCAGCCAGAAATTGAATTCTTCCATAAAACTCATTTTGCTCTACCTCGCTTCTGCGCTGCCTTATATTATGTTGGTGTACCATCCGGCATCTGCGGCTGCGCTTTGACAGATTTCCAGATAAAAGGCCAAATATATTGTACCACACGCCAGAAAATTATTCCACTGAAATCTCTCGGCCCCTGCAGAGTTCGGTAACAGTTCAGCCCGCGCCATCCGCAAAGCCGCTCTTACGCGCTTTTCGTCGCTCCGCGACTTCCTTTGCTCACAAAAAAGCGCTCCTTCATCCGCCCCTACTGCCCTATCCTCAGGGAAAAATCGCTTCGGTCCAAAGAAAAGTTGGGATTATAATAGGGGTCTCCGGCCTCGAGCTGTTTTTTCCACTTTTCCCGGAACTTCTCCGATTCCCGCTCGTACCGTTCCGCCCTTTCCCCCTGATCGTCCAGCCCTCTGGACACCGACTCATAGTGATACAATTCCGCAAACGGGGTAAACACGTTGAGCAGACCCCTCTCCCGCAATTTCAAACAGAAATCCACATCGTTCAGAGAGACCGCAAATCCCTCGTCCAGGCCGCCCACTTCCTCGTAAAGCGCTTTCTTCACCAGCAGGCAAGCTCCCGTAACAGCTGTTACGTTTTGCGCGTAGCAGAGCCGTCCCATATAACCCAAATTCTGGCGCGACTGCTTGTAATGCGTATGTCCAGCGGTTCTGTGGGCCCCCAGCCCGATCACTACGCCGGCGTGTTGGATAGTCCTGTCGCCGTAATAGAGCTTTGCCCCCACCGCGCCCACATCCTCCCGCTGTGCATACATGAGCAGCTCTTCCATCCAATTTACCGTTATAACTTCCGTGTCATTATTTAACAAAAGGATATAATCCCCTGAGGCGTGACGCACACCAAGGTTGTTGACTGCGGAATAGTTAAAAGCCCCTTCATAAGAAACGACCGATATTTTACTATTCTCCGACAGCTCTCCATAGTATTCCCTTATCTCCGCCGTCTCACTGTTGTTCTCCACGATCACGATCTCATAATTGTCATATGTGGACTTTTCCAGGATAGAAGTGACGCAGCGGCGCAGATCTTCCACGTGATCCTTGTTTGCTATCACAATAGATATTTTCGGTGTGCCAAGCACCTGATAGCGGATCCGGAAAATCGTCTCAAAGGCCCTGGTACTCTCTATCTTAAAATTTTCGAAGCCATGCTTGCGCAGATGCTCCGCCACCGCGCCCTTGGCAGCTTCTATGGCATAAGGCTTCGCGTCGATACCGGAGGCCACGCTTCCCGAGTGGCTGCGCCAGTAGTACATCAGCCTGGGCACATGGACCACCTTTTCGGCATTGTCAGTGAGACGCAGGATCATATCATGATCCTGGCTGCCGTCGAACTTGGAGCGGAACAGTTCGCTGCCATCCAGGAGTTTTCTGGAAAAGACACTGAAATGACAGATGTAATTGTTTGCGCGGAGGTTATCCGGTGAAAAGTCCGGCTTAAAATGCATGGTCAGCATTTTGTTGATATCCCCGTTATGAAACGTAGTCTCGTCACAATAAAGGTAGTCCGCCCCCTGCTCGTTGATTGCTCTTACATATTCGTAGAGCACACTGGGATGCAGAATATCATCCTGATCCAGAAGGCCAATATATTCCCCGGATGCCATCTGGAGACAGGCGTTTGTATTTCCGGAAATACCCCCGTTCTTTTTTAATTTCTGATACACGATCCTCCCATCGGACTTCTCCGCATATTCCCTGCAGATCTCCCCGATATAACTGTGCTCCTCGTCTGAACCGTCCGCAAGGCAAAGCTCCCAGTTCCGGTACGTCTGGCCCATGACGGAATCCAGCATTTCCACCTGAAAATCACGCCTGTTATTCCATACTGGAACAAGAATGCTTATCTTCACCATCCTGGGAAACACTGTGGCCGCCTCCGCCGCTGCCTGCTCCGGGGTGGGAAAGCTTTCCGTTCCGAACTGCCGCATGGCGATCCTCTCCCCCCGTTTGTATCCCAGTTTTCGGAGCACTCCCTTTGGCCCGCCGCAGTTTGCCAGCCGGTCTTTCTGACGGATCGCCCAATGTATCCCGTTCCTCAGTGGCTTGCTTGCCTTCCAGAGCGGATTGTTCTTGATCCGGTTCAGCTTCCACTCCAGCTCTTCGTTTTTCTCTTCCAGATCCGCAATCCGGGCTGCCAGCTCCGCGCTTTTCAAATGCTCCCTCTCATAGGCTTCCCTGTAATCTACCGCTTCCCTTTCGCTCATTCCGCCCCCGCCTCTCCCGGCACTCATCTGTTTTCTGCCGTATCGGCTAAATTCTCTACATGCAGGCTTTTTCCAGCCCAGCCCAGGATTTTCAACCTGCCCACGCGATGCACCGCCAGCATTCCGATCCGGTAGCTTCCCGGCGCAAGCCCCTCTCCGCTCCGGCTGACGCAAAACCCGCCCAGCCCTACATTTTTCTGATCCGGCAGATTCCTCTCCAGGTCACCCCGGTATTTCCCTTCCAGCTTTACACAGAGTTTTTTCCCCGGGCCGCTTTCCGGCTCCAGGATCAAATATCTGTCATAACATGCGTTATCATCCCATAACACCACCCCATATCCCTGGATCTTTTCCGGCCCGTCGAGCTCTACCCGCGCCATCACGCAGTTGTCCTCCCGATAGTCCGCAAATTTTCCGGGAAGCTCCTTCCAGTCTGGTTTCTGTGGAATATTGCCCGCAGTCAGATACAACGGCTGGATATAGCTGTCCAGTCCCTCCATATCCAGAAGTTCGGGATAATAGGGATCCCACCTCCGAAGGGCAGGATGCTTCTCATACAGCAGAGCGATCTCCCGATCCTGGCGCTTCTTTTTTTCCTCGGTATCGTCGCTCCCCCTGCTCAGAGATTCATGATGGGTCGCGTGGCACTTGTTCAGCACCACATTCTGATAACCGGCTTCCCAGAGACAGAAACCCAGTTCCACATCATTGTAAGCCACCTTCAAATCTTCCTTAAAACCGCCTGCCTGAAAAAACTTGTTCCGCTCTACCAGGAGACAGGCCGCCGTCACCGCCAGGCAGTCATGGTCATACTGATTCCTCCCAAAATAATAACTCTTGTTATCTTCCAGGAACTGCATTTTGTGGGAAGGGCCAACGGCCATGTTGATCACTCCTGCGTGTTGGATCTTTATGGAATCGGGATAATATAATTTTATCCCAACCGCGCCTACATAGGGCAACAATGCCTTGGAAACCATCTGATCCAGCCATTGTGTTCCGTGGACTTCCACATCGTCGTTTAAAAATAACAGCAGGTTTCCTCTTGCCTTTTCCACCCCCATATTGCACATGGCGGAATAGTTAAATTCCATGGGTACATACAGATATGTCATTCCCTGAGTCAGTGCCTCTACCTTCGCCCGATTTTCAGCACTGCTGCCATTGTCCACAACAATGATCTCCATCTTTCGGGAAGCCCGGCACTGAGCCAGCGAATCCAGGCATTTCTTCAGGATCTCCGGATGATCCCGGGAGGGGATGATGACTGACACCAATCCTTCTTCGCTCTCTCCCGCCAGTTTCAAACCGGACGGAGATTCCAGATACCCGTCCCACACTGCCTCATCCTCCGCATGGAACAAGATCTCCGGCAGCGCCGAAATGGTCCTGCACCCCCGCTTAAACCCGCCCGCCTCCACAAACAGCCTGTCCATCCGCTCCCTCACCTGCTCCGGACGTTCGTAATACCAGGCGGAAAACCCTTTTCTCTTTTCTGTTTCCCCCATGTCCGGGCATCGCTCCGCAAACTCTCTCCGCACAGCCACCACGCTCCCTGGATAAAAACAATCCAGATACAGATCCGGCGACCAGCAGGGTTTATACCACGGTGTCCTGCGCATGCCGTCCTTCCCCATCACATCTTCATCGCCATAGAGGACAAGGCATTCCTCATGCTCCCGAAAGTAGTTCTCCATCCAATCAAGCGCCCTGGGATTCAGTTTTCCCCTGCGCTGCAAAAACAGCACGAAGCTCCGCGTTCCAACCGTTTCATCCCGTGCGCTCTCCGGGCCGTCTGCCGCCCCGCTCTGTTCCCTCTTTCGCACCCATGCGTCATAGCCGATCTTTTTCTCCAGCTTTTTCTCATATGCCCTGTCCAGAGACCGCACCAGGGTTTGTTTTACCCTTTCCTTCCACGCCAATCCTGTTCCCTCCTCAAGTCGTTAAAACCTTTTTTTAGTGAGTCTGCCAATGCTTCCGCCATAACCAGCGGGATCTCCGCTATCTGAAAGCGGACGGACAGTGTATTTTCCTCCCGCATCTCCAGGGTGGAAAGATTTAGCTGAATATTGGGATCCTCCGTGACGAAAATGTAACCCGGACAATCCCCTCCATTCCGCATGGCCCGGCCATTTGTCTCAAGGATCCCCCGCCTGTCCACTGGGATATCTTCCCCGTTCCATTTCAATTCCAACAGCCTGCAGGCGCAGGATTTCCTGGCAGGGTCAATGCGCAGCGCCCGCGTGTCTCTGCTCACATGCAGTTGGAACTCCACCATGTCCTCACTCCGGCAGGAATCCTTTACGAACCAGGAGGTTTCCTCCCGGAAGCCCTCCCCGGTGTCCGGGTAGATCTGGACCCGCGAAAGCTCTTTTTTCTTCCAATATTCGAGGAGCCACCTCTTCGGCTCCAGGATCTCCCCCTTCACCATCTGGGCCAGGATCTCTCCCATGGAACGCCGCTTTCCCGTGACAAAATGCTGAAATTCCAGTTCCCGGCTGCGAAAATCTTCCGCTTCTTCGGTACTGATCCCAAGCCTTTCCAAGACCCAGTCCAGATTCAGCCTGTCTCTGCTCTCATCTTCTATCAGGTAACAGTACACCGCCCGGAACGCCAGTTCCCTGGTTTCAATTTTTTTCCCGAATGTCCATTCATAGTCGATCAGAGTCCAGTTATCCCCGTCAACCAGCAAATTCGAAAAGGCCATGTCAAAGTCGGACACCTCGGACTCCGGCCGGAACCCGATCCGTTCCATATACTCCTCAAAGAGCCTGTGGCAGCCCTCTTCGTCCTGACGTTCCAGACATTGGTCAAAAAGCTCCGACAACGGCTTTCCCTTCTCAAAGGGATACTCCGCATACAGTTCCTTTCCCTGTTCCTCCAGCCTGCAGGGATTGATCCGCAGCTTTCCGCCCTGATAACGCTCCGTGAGCAGCTTACAGGCCAGCGCCATCTCCCTGACATGTTCCCTTGCCTCCACGGACAGAGGATACTTCCGCACACACCGCTTCCCGTCCTCTCCTGTCATGATCACCGTCCGGATCTGGTACTCCAGCGCCCTGTCATTGGAAAATTTTACATATTCCAGGGGGAACCCTTTCCCCAGCACCGCCATATAGGAATTTGAAAATACGGGAAAAAGGCCGTCCTCCACGATCCCGTCAAAGGCCCGCTTTTCATCGAACAGCAGTATACGCTCCTTGTCAAAATTACGTATGTTATCCGTAAGCTGGCTCTTCCCCGGAAGATATCTGTCAGAATACAATGTGGTCATAAACTTGTAATCCGGGTAAGGGTAATAAAAGCTGTAATCCTCCACACCGCATGTGCGGAATATCCGTTCCAGCCCCCCACGGGAAAAGGTCCTCACCCCTTTCCCTTCCGGATAATTTTCAATCCCGCTGAAATAACTGCCCAGATGGTCTTCCGTACATCCCGCAAAATACTTTAGCCCGTACTGGTTTTCGATGGCAATAACGATCCTGCCCTCCGGGCCCAGATGCCGCAGCAATCTTTCCAGGAATTCCTCGTAGGGCCTCTCCCCCCCGATATATGCCTGCCCGTATTCAAACACGCCGATCAGGCAGATATAATCATAGTCTGCGGGAAGCTCCGGCTCAATGTCTTTAAAGTTTCCCACATGGATCCTGACATTTTCACATTCGCTGTGCCGGAAGGCATTGATCATACTGCGCTTTTTTGACAGATCCACACAAGTGACATCCGCCGCCTTCCGCGCAAGCGCACCAGTGATGGCGCCGCACCCGCTCCCTACTTCCAGCACCTTGTCCGTCTCCCGGATCGGCAGCCAGTCCACTATATTCTCACGCAGAGGGGAGAGATGATATAAGATGGGCCAGTTCTGCCGCTCCTCGATGATCCTGCCGTATTCTACAGGGGAAACGCTCTTCACGATATCCAGGATCTCATCTTCCACCGCCCCGTCACAGTACAGATCTTCCCCGGGATATTTGCTGAGATCCAGCTTTACCTTCCCAATCTCTTCTATCATGCTCTTATTCTGAATATCCATATCTCACCTGCCATCTCAGAAATTGTAACAGCACAGCCCGCGCCATTCCCGAAGCCGCGCTATCGCGCCCTCCGGCGCTGTGCGGCCGGCTGAACTGTTACCAGAAATCAAACCGTTTTACCTCCGAACCCTTCCGGCTTTCCCTCAGCCTCTGACACACACACTCTGGAATCCATATCATAAAATCCTACCGTATTCTTGTCCGAAATCACCGTCACATTCAGCGCATCATAGAGTCTGTGATACACCTGAAATTCATCCCCGCTGTATCCCGTAACGCCCATAGAGAGAAGATATTCTCCCCCCTGAAGGCTCATTTTTTGGGTAAAAGTCACATCCTTCACCTGTCCTGCGTCCACGCTCTCCAAAAACGCCTTCTCGATCATGGAATTTGTCCCGGTGATCTCCGTTCCCTGCACATTCTTAAAGGAAAAAGCAAAGATCGGCGCCGCCACATGCTGTACGAATTTTACCCGCATATGAAGCGTGAATACGCTGCCCTTGATCACCGCCGAAGTGCGCATTCCCCTGTCGTCCGTCAGATAATACTCCAGGATCTTGGCCTCTCCGCTTCCATATTCCAAAACCTGCGGGTTCAAGCTTCCGTCAGGGTCTCCCTCCCCTCCGTCATCCCGCGGGGCGCGACCTTTCCCCATCGCCTTCCCGGCGGCCCCGCGGATCTCCTTGTCCTGGAGAAGGTCTCCGCTTTCGTCCGGTTCCGGCAGTTCATACTGTCCTACCAACACCCTTTTATAGGCATCGATCATTTCTTTTGGCGTTCCCTCTCCCAGCAGGACCCCTTTATTCAGGAGAAATACCCTGTCACAATATTTGCTGATACTGCTCAGGTCATGGCTTACGAACACGATCGTCTTACCCTGCTCTTTAAATTCCTCAAATTTATGATAGCATTTTGCCTGAAAGAACACATCGCCCACAGACAAAGCCTCGTCAACGATCAATATCTCCGGTTCAATATTGATTGCCACCGCAAAGGCCAGACGGACAAACATGCCGCTGGAATATGTCTTCACCGGCTGATGCACATAATCTCCGATATCGGCAAACTCCAGGATCCCGGGCAGCTTCGCGTCGATCTCTTTCTCCGAAAATCCCATCATAGTGCCGTTCAGGTAGATATTTTCAATGCCGTTATATTCCTGGTTAAATCCGGCCCCCAGCTCCAGCAGCGCGGAGATCCGGCCATCCACGCACACCTCCCCGGAAGTGGGATGAAGTACGCCGGTTATGATCTTTAGGATGGTGGATTTCCCGGAACCGTTGGTTCCGATGATGCCGACCGTCTCTCCCCGCTGGATGCGCATGCTGACGCCGTTCAAAGCGTAGTGCAGCTTATGCACCTGCTTTTTCCCAAACCCCATCGCCTCTTTCATGCGATCCTTGGGCTTATCATAAAGCTTGTATATCTTTACCACATTTTTGACTTCTATGGCAGGAGCCGCAACCTCCTGTACTCTGATCTGCTCTGTTTCCATACCCTGCTCCCCATTCTACACAGGCTCTTCTGCCGCTTTTCTCAAAGCACGTCCGCAAAATGTACCTTCAGCCGCCGGAACACGGCCGCGCCCAGCCCGAAAAGCACCACCGTCACGATCCAGAAATACATAGTGGAAAAGAAATCCTGAAAAAACCACTCTTTTTCATAGACAGCGCTCCTGTAGCCATTCACGATATACACCAGCGGGTTCAGCTTTAAAAACAGTACCCATTTCTGATTGACCGCGTTGATATCCCATAGAATGGGAGTCGCCCACATTCCGATCTGCAGCGCGATTGAGATGATCTGAGACAGGTCCCGGAAAAACACTACGACGGCGCAGGTACTGTAACACAGCGCCAGCACAAAAATAAAAAGACAGCCGCTGTAATAAAAGATCTGCAGTGTATACACCGAAGGATAATAACCGTAGACAGCCGCCACCACAAGCAGGATGCACACAAAAAAGACATGGATGAAAGCTGCCGCGATGATCTTGATAATGGGCAGCACACTGATTTTAAACACAACCTTCTTTACCAGGTAATTGTACTCCAACATAGCGTTGGTGCCGCTGTTGAGCGCCTCGCTGAAAAAGAACCAGGGCACCAGCCCAGCGGTCAAAAACAACACATAGGGCACATCTGCGGCACTGCGCCCGCCCGCGTCCATGATCAGGTCAAAGACCACGTAATACATTCCCACCGTCACCACAGGCTGGGCCATAGCCCACAGGGCGCCCATATAGGAGCCCGCATAACGCTTTCTGAAATCGTTCTTTGCCAGCTTCCAGATCAGATGCCTGTTTTGGTACAGTTCCACCGGCAGCGTCGTAAATTTGTCATACCATCTGGCAAAAATAATGCATGCCGCAAAAATCACCACACAGGAAATTATCTTTTTAATCAATTCTTCCCGCGGATCCGCAGCAGGCCCCCGATTCTGATGCACAATGATCAACAGCATCATCAGAAGCCCTACGGCGGAAAAAATCGTGATCCCGACTTTCTTACTTATCCTCATCCTGCCGTTACCTTTCCAAGCTGCCCAGGCCGCCCCATTTGGTATCCTTCCCGGAAAGGATCAGCTCCATCCCCTGCGGGATGGGCCATTCTACCCCGATCTCAGGATCACTGTAAAGGATGCCTCCCTCATCATTCGGATGATAAAAGTCCGTGCACTTGTAGCAAAATTCCGCGTAATCCGACAATACCAGAAAACCGTGCGCAAAATTTTTGGGAATATAAAACTGCTTTTTATTCTCCTCCGACAGCAGTACGCCGTGCCACCTGCCATATGTTTCCGATCCCGGCCGGAGATCCACAGCCACATCGAACACTTCTCCCCGGATCACCCGCACCAGCTTTGCCTGAGGGTGATGGATCTGGAAATGAAGCCCCCGCAGCACTCCCTTTTTGGAAGCGGACTGGTTGTCCTGCACAAACACATCCGTAATTCCCGCCTCCTTGTATGCCTCGTAGTGATAAGTCTCATAGAAATATCCTCTCTCATCGCCGAACACGGCAGGAGTGATGATCTTCAAGCCCTGGATCTCACAGGTCTCTACCGTTATCTTTCCCATTCTGTTCCGTTCCTTTCCTGTTTTTACTGTCCGTAATACAGATCCATGTCCACATTACCTTCGATACCATCGACCGCTCCCTTGGACGTGTACTGCCACATATTATAATACCCTTCATAAAGCGGCACACTGCGATACTCCGCCAGCCAGATAAAATACCGATCCAGCCTGTCCGCATAAAGGTTATCGCCATACCAGTTGCGGCTGGCGTAAACTCCCGCCCGATAACCGGCATTTTCAATCGTGCGGCAAAAAGCCTCACAGACCAGCGTCCTGGTCTCCGGATCAAGCCCGTCCGCCCGTCCGTTCCCGCCGGCGCCCTCTGTGTCAATAAAGATGGGATAGACCAGGCTGTACTCCCGCACCAGCTGGACCACCGCCGAAGCCTCCTCCACAGCCTCCACCTCATTCACCGCCTGCGTAAAGAAATAGACTCCCACCGGGATCCCGCTGGCGGCAGCCCCTTTCATATTGGCGGCAAAATAGGGGTCTTCCACCAGGCTGCCCGTCACGGAACCCCGGTACCCGGCTCTTATGACGGCAAATTCCACGCCCGCGTTTCTCACCCTGTCCCAACCGATCTCGCCGTTCCACTTGGACACATCGATGCCTACCCTGGAACTGCCGGACACGCTCTGCAGATCCGTGATCTCCGTCCGGTCCGCGTCTTCCCGCGCCCCGGCTACCGCCGTATCCTCTTCCTCGGCGTCAATATCCTCCTCCGTCTTGATCAGCAGGGAGATATCCTCGATCGCCACATACTCTACCTTATCTTTGACATGCACCCTGGTAGGATTGCCCGGAACCTTATAACCTTCCACAGGCTTAAGCTCCACATAGTAATCGCCGGAAGCCAGGCCACCGATATAAATGATGCCATCCTGATCCAGATCTTTATACTCTCCCAGGTCTTTCAGCTCCACAAAGAAGCTTTCCCCCTGTACAGGTTCCCCGTCTATGTCCACGATCTGGATCCGCAGATCCTTCTCCACCGATGTCACCACAAGAGACAGGCGGGAAGCCGCATCTTTTGCCGCCTCCAGGACAGGGTCGGTCTCCTGGTCAAAAAAAGTGCTGTCATTCAGAAAAGCGGACAGGTCATCTCCGATCTGCCCCGCTTCCGGATCAGTTGTCTGACCGGTTTCCCCTGCGTTGCCCCGGTAGGCGGTTCCCGGATCCCCTGCCGCCGGATTTCGATGGCCACGGGAGAGAGAGTCGATATATACCACCAGAGATGACACCAGCAGCATCACCGCCACCGATACCAGGATCGCTGTTTTTTTCAGCTTAGAGTCCATTTGCTACCTCGACCAGGTATTTGCCATAATTGGTTTTCATCAAAGGCTCCGCGAGCCTCAGCAATTGCTCCTTGTCAATAAAGCCACGCTTGTACGCGATCTCTTCAATACAGGAGATATAGAGGCCCTGCCGTTTCTGGAAAGCCGCCACAAAATCAGACGCGTCCAGCAGCGCATCGTGGTTTCCCGTATCCAGCCATGCAAATCCCCTTCCGAGAGTCTCCACATGCAGCGTTCCCCTCTGCAGGTACGCGTTGTTCACCGACGTGATCTCTATCTCCCCCCTGGCGGAAGGTTTCACATCTTTCGCGATCTCTACCACAGTATTGTCATAAAAGTACAGCCCGGGCACCGCATAGTTGCTCTTTGGATTTTCCGGTTTCTCCTCTATGGAGAGAGCCCTCCCATTCTCGTCAAATTCCACCACACCATACTCTCTTGGATCCCGGACATAATACCCGAAGATCGTAGCGCCCTCTTCCCGGGCAGCCACTTTCCGCAGCACCTTGGAAAAACTCTGGCCGTAAAATATATTATCTCCCAGTACCAGCGCAACCCGGTCGCTTCCGATAAATTTTTCTCCAATGAGAAAAGCGTCCGCCAATCCGCGGGGATATTCCTGCACCTCGTATTGGATCTCCATGCCAAGCTGGCTCCCGTCTCCCAGAAGCTCCTGGAACACCGGCAGATCCCGGGGGGTGGAAATGATCAGCACCTGACGGATCCCCGCCAGCATCAACGTGGAAAGCGGGTAATAGATCATAGGCTTATCGTATACCGGCATGATCTGCTTTGATATCGCCTTTGTCAATGGATACAGCCTTGTACCCGAACCTCCCGCCAAAACAATTCCCTTCATCCTAACATCCTCCTGTCATTTTAAGTAACAGTTCAGCCGGTTGCCGTATTCAGAGGGAAATCGTGCTCGCACGAATTTTACTCTGGATGCGGCAAGCGAGGAAGCGCCATTTTATGAGCAACGAAAAGCGCGTAAGCGCGGCTTTGCGAATGGCGCGGCTGAACAGTTCAGCCCATTTTAGATGGGACACCGCCGCATCCTTTACCTGCCGCTGTACATCTCCTCATAATACTTCTGATAATCGCCGCTTGTCACATTCTTCATCCATTCCCCGTTCTCAAAAAACCACTGGATGGTCTTGCGGATCCCCTCCTTAAACATGGTCTCCGGCTCCCAGCCCACCTCCGCGCGGATCTTGTCCGGCGCGATGGCATAGCGCCTGTCATGGCCTTTGCGGTCTTCCACATAGGAGATCAGCCCCTCATTCACATAAGCCTTTCTGGGATCCCCCTCCGGCAGCATCTCCTGAAGCGTGTCCAGGATAATGTGAATGATCTCTATGTTCTGCTTCTCATTGTGCCCGCCGATATTGTATGTCTCAAAGAGCCTGCCCTTCTCCTGCACCATGTCGATGGCTTTTGCGTGGTCTTCCACATAGAGCCAGTCTCTCACGTTCTTTCCGTCGCCGTACACCGGCAGCTTTTTCCCCTGCAGCGCATTGTTGATGATAAGCGGGATCAGTTTCTCCGGGAACTGGTATGGGCCGTAATTGTTGGAACAGTTGGTAATATTGGCCGGAAAATGATAGGTGTCCATATAGGACTTCACCAGCATATCCGATGACGCCTTACTTGCCGAATAGGGGCTGTGGGGATCATACGGCGTCGTCTCATAGAAAAAGGCGCTGTCGTCCTCCGGCAGGGAGCCGTACACCTCGTCGGTGGACACATGGAGGAATTTCTTTCCCTCCTTAAAACTTCCGTCGGGAAGCTCCCAGGCCGCCTTTGCACAGTTCAGCATCACAGCCGTTCCCAGCACATTGGTCTGTACAAACACTTCCGGATTCCTGATGCTACGGTCCACATGGCTTTCCGCCGCAAAATGCACCACCCTGTCGATATCGTTTTCCGCAAAGATCTTGGATATTGCCTCCTTGTCACAGATGTCAGCCCTGACAAAGGAATAATTGTCCCTGTTTTCAATGTCTTTCAGATTTGCCAGGTTCCCCGCATAAGTCAGGGCATCCACATTGATGATCCGAATGGCGTCGCCGTATTTTTGGAACATGTAATGGATATAGTTGGAACCAATAAATCCTGCGCCGCCGGTTACTAAATAAGTCCGCATCTTTTTCTCCTTTTTCTTATCTGCTTTTTCTTATCTGCTTTTTCTTATCTGCTTTTTATTTTTGTTTATGTTTTATTTATGGTAAATCTCCGCTATTTTCCCTAATACCCGAGATAACTCAAGTTCATATCCACCTCTCCGGAAATGCCGCTTACGCTGCCGTTAGCCCGGTACTGCCACATTTCATACCGCCCGGTATAGGTGGGTGTAGTGGCATACTGGGCCAGCCAGACCTTACATCCTCCCAGGGCTCCCACATCGATCTTACTCTCCAGCCATGTCTTATTCGCATAAATGCCTGTGGTATAATTGGCGTTCTGGATCGTCTGGCAGAAAGCTTTGCAGACCGCCGTCCTGGCAGCCTTGTCAAGAGCATCGCCCCGCCCTCCGCTGGACTCCACATCAAGGAACACCGGATAAGAAATCGTGTAATTTTTGATCAGCTCCAGCACCATAGACGCCTCTTCCACCGCTTCCCGCTCATCCACCGCCTGGGTGAAGAAATAAACGCCGACCTTCAGTCCCGCTGCCGTTGCGCCCTTCATGTTGGTTCGGAAAGTGGGATCCTCGATCAGGCTGCCCGCGGAGGATCCTCTGTACCCGCACCGGATGATCGCATAATTGACACCCGAATTTTTTACGGCATTCCAGTCGATCTTTCCATTCCACTTTGACACGTCGATCCCCATCTCTCCGGTTCCGGACACCATAGCCCCATCGCTGCCAAAATTGTACTTCACGCCCTGGATAACCTGTTCGCCGGTGACTTTCTCCCCGGAAGCAGTAAAGAAATATACCTTTCCGTCGATGGTCTGCCATCCGGTATACCGGGATCCCGCCTGAAGGTAAAACCGGTTGCTTTCCACATAATAATCCGCGTAGACTGCCTTCCGGTATCCGCCGTTCCCGTCTGGAACAAACAGCTGATTCCCGCTCGCGTCCTTAAGCTCTGTCACAGAATCGTCTTTCGGATGCGCTTTCACCGTGACCACACAGGTTGCCTGGGCTGTCACCACATTATTCTCAATAAGGCGCACCGTGACATCCGTAACGCCTGCCTCCAGGCCGGTCACTGTCACCGTTGATCGGCTCACGCTCACAGACGCCACAGAGGCGTCCTGAACTGTCGCGTCTATCATCGGATTTTCCACATTGGGCACAGTTGCCGTCAGCGTTATAGGGGAGCCCACAAACGCCACCGCCGTGGACGGATCAAGCGTCAGCGTATTCGGCGGCGTCACCGTTACATTCAGCGTGGCGGAAGCCGCCGTCTCGTCCGTTCCCCCTTCCGCATAATTCATTGTTACCGTGAACTGCGTTGACCCCGCCGCAATACCAGTGACAGTGATCTTTCCGGTATTGTCCATCTCCACAGAGGCGTAGGCATTACTGGCAGGAGATATGGAATAGGCCAATGCCTTTCCTTCGGTAAAATCGGAGGCATCCGCCTGGGATGTGATAATCCCTCCCTGCACTACGGAGACCGTAGCCGGAGCCAGCGTCACCGTTCCCTTCACAAGCCCCGAATCTCCCGCAGATACATCATTGTTGACTAACGCCGCTTTGGAAAAGGTTTTTGCCACCGCCAATGTCATGGGATCGGGTATGGAACTCCTTGCCACCTCAGTGTAGGAAGCCGCCAGGACGCTGCTTTCCACCCATGCGACTGTATCCTGTAAAACAGATTCCACCACAGTCTCATTTCTGGCGGTATCCTCCGCGCTTACGTTTACCTCGTCCTCCGTCTTGATCTCATTGGCCACTGCCACTTTCTCATAGGCAATATCTTTCTTTACCTCCACCGTCCTGGTAAGTGTTGAAAGTTCATAGCCCCCATACTTCTCGTCGGTCAGCGCTTCCATCGACACCTGATATTTGCCGGGCACAATATCCTTTTTATAAATAATACCGTCCATGTCGTCGTCGGACCAGATCATGGTTTTTCCGTCCGGATCCGTTACATCCACCGAAAACGGCACATGGGCCACAAGCTTTCCGGTTTTTTCATTGACAAATTTGATCTTCAAATCCTTCTGAATGGAAACCAGTTCCATTGCCACCGACACTTCCCGCTTATATTCAGACTCGCCGTAATCCTTTCCCGGTTCTTCCTCCGGCTCCTCCTTGTTTTCCTCTAATACCTCGACTGTCGCCGCCCTGGCCGCCTGCGCATCCGCCACAGCCAAAAGCCCTGCTTCCCCGATGATCTCGATCCCTTCCAGTTGATTCCCCACATCGATAAAGTCCTGATCCGCGCCGCGAAACGCTGTGGTGCCGAAATAGACGCTGCCCACTGCCAGCGCCAGGACCAGCACCGCCACGCCGGTACTTAAGATCAGCCGGTCCATAAGGCTCATTCCCGCCAGACCACGCTGGAGCTTTCCCAGAAAGCCCTTTTTCCTTCCGCCCTGTTTGACCACGGATCTTCCGCCTTTTTCGTATGGCATGTCACCTGTTTCCGGATATCCCTCATCGGATCCGTACACTCCGCCGGACTCCATCGTATCTTCTCCGATATCATCTTCTCCGGCGTCATATTGTCTCCATGTTTCCCCGTATTCCTCTCCGGCGTACCCTTCTGTGTCCTCGCCGTAGGTTTCCCCGGAATACGCACTCTCTATCCCTTCCTCATAGGGTTCCGCAGGATATTCTTCCATTTCCTCCCCGTATTCTTCCGCCCTGTACTCCTTTTCAGGCTCTCCCTCATACTCTTCTGACCTGTACTCTTCCTCAGGCTCTTCCTCGTACTCTTCCGACCTGTATTTCTCCTCAGGCTCTCCCTCGTACTCTTCTGACCTGTACTCTTCCGCCTTATACTCCTCCTCGGGCTCTCCCTC
>CANPYT010000044.1 GCA_947588705.1 uncultured Acetatifactor sp.
CCGATCCAGTATCGCGCGGTGGCTATCACAACGAATATCCCCTGCTCTTTACAGCGTTTCAAAGCAACTTTTGTGCGCTCCGATATGCTCCCGTCAGAGCGTAACAGTGTTCCGTCAAGATCCGTGATGAGCATTTTGAAATTCATGAAAGGGTCCTCCTCTTTCCAACGAAATATTTCAGGGAGCTCAGAATTATGTTCATTTAAATATCACATTTCCATTAAAATTGTTCCGCCATCTCTTTTCGGAAAAATATAAAATCAACCATACTTAACAGAGCGCTTACCATATCGAACAGAGCTTCGACCAAACCCACAATTTTCTTAATATAGCTTGATGATCTCATTTCGGATCGCAAATACAGCAGCCTGCGTTCTGTCCGATACTTCTATCTTTTTAAAAATGTTTGACAAATGATTTTTTACTGTTCTCTCACTAATATTTAATTGAGTAGCTATTTCCTTGTTGATCAGTCCATTGGCAACATAGATCAAAATTTCTATTTCTCTATGAGTCAAATGCTCTATTTTTTCTCTGTCCATTTGAAGGATAGAAAGCCTATGATCCAAATTCGATACTAATTCAGGCTGTATATAATTATCCCCGTTTAAAATGACTTCGATAGCTCTTTTTAACTCAGCAGATTCTGATTCCTTTGAGATATATCCGTTAGCGCCAATTTCAATAGCCTTCAACAAATATTCCACATCGTTGTATAAGGTCAATATCAAAACCTTTACATCGATCCCTTGCCTTTTGATCTCCTCCAATACTTCCAGCCCATTCATCTTTGGCATATTGATATCCAATAATAAGATCTGCGGCTTATACTTTTTCAATTTAAAAATACATTCTTCCCCATCGCTGGCTTCAGTCACAACTTCTATACTGCCATCAAACTCCAAAAGTTTTTTGATACCTTCCCTCATCAAAACATGGTCATCCGCCAACATTAACTTAATACTCATCATCTACGCACTCCTTATAAATTTCAGAAATCCCCGACAACAAGTAGTAAAAAATTATTCCGCAAGAGGAATCTCCATGTGTACTTTTGTTCCTTTTCCTTCCGCTGAGACAATATCTAATCTGCCATTTAACAGCTCTACTCTTTCTTTCATCAAAGACAATCCAAAATGCCTGCCCTTTTTCATCTCATCTGTATCCAATTGAAATCCTTTTCCATCATCCTCGATATCAAGGATACAGACCGAATTGATCCTTTTACAGCGCAAAGCGATCCTTTTTGCTTCCGCATGTTTTGTAATATTATTAAGGGCTTCCTGGACAGTTCTGTAAATGTATAATAAAACAAAATTGTTTTCACATGAAACAGGATCAATATCAGAGTATATATCATATTTATGCCCATCGTTCACCCGTTTTAACAATGACTCAAGATTTTCCTTAAGTCCTGTCTCTTCAAAATGGATAGGGCGCAAATCAAAAATAGTTCCTCTTATCTCATTTACGATCTCTTTTAAATTTTCCTTGATCTCATAAAGTTCCTGTCTCGCCTCAATAGGATCTTTTTCAATATACAAATCACAAAGTTCAATCTTATGGATCAAATGTACCAAACTTTGTAAGGCGGTATCATGCAGATCCATAGCAATACGTCTGCGATCCTCCTCCCGATCATCGAAAGCCAATGAACCTGAATCTTCCTGGATAAAAATCTGACTCAAATGTTTAATTCTTTGTTCCAGGTCTACCTTTCTTTTACGCAGCCTTTGGATCTGATCTTCCGAATTATTTAAGGCCACATTACATAATTGTTCTCTCTTTAAAGAAAGTAAAATGTAGTGGATCTGGACATTCACATCTGAAAGCTCTTGTCTTAAAACGCTTAGCACCTCGATTAAAATATTATGATTACCCTGTATCATGAGAACCTCGCCGGAACATATCTTCGTTCTATAAAATACATATAACATAATAAACTAAAAAACGAAAAAAGTAAAATCCAAAATCAGAATTTACGAATATTATTTACTCAAAGGCTTCTTTAAGGGAAGGCCCGCCTTCCTCGGGTATTTTTCAGGTGTGTTTTTCTGTTTTCTGATCGTTACAAGGTTTCGGTATATATCGGAATCGGGAAGATAAAATTCTGTCTGATGCTCGACCACTCCTCCCAAAAGAGAAATAGCATATTCTCCCTCTTCCATTTCTTCCAATGTTTTTTCAGACTTATAAGAGACGAAACAACCTCCAAGCTTCACAAAGGGAATACAATATTCCGACAAAGTCGATAAATTTGCAACCGCCCGGGAGACACATATATCGAATTTCTCCCGAAATCCTTCCTGCCTTGCGAAATCCTCCGCCCGTCCGTGAACCGCTTCTACCCCGCGCAAATCAAGCTTCCCTATCACTTCCCTCAAAAAATGTACCCTTTTATTCAAGGCATCCATCAATACGACCTGCAGATCCGGGAACGCGATCTTCAAAACCAGCCCCGGAAACCCTGCGCCGGTACCAACATCAAGGAGAGAAAGATCTTCCTTCAAATTGCAAACCTTTACCAATGATAGGCTGTCCACAAAATGCTTTTTCATTACATCATTATATTCCGTTATTGCAGTAAGATTTACTTTTTCATTCCATTGAATTAACAGTTCATAATACTTTGCAAATTGATCCAGCTGAAGATCATTCAAAACGATCCCGAGAGAACTTACATCTCTCAAAAATTGTTCCGCATTGTCATTTTTCATCTACCGTCTCCTTTTTGTCTCTGAGGTAATGTTCCAGATAAACAAGCAGGACGGATATATCCGCCGGTGAGACCCCGGAGATCCTGGACGCCTGTCCAATGGAAACAGGCCGGAAAAGTTTTAACTTCTGCCTCGCCTCTATTCTCAAAGAACGGATATCATCATAATCAATATTCTCCGGAATCTTCTTCTTCTCCATTTTCTTAAATTGTTCCACCTGACGCTGCTGCCTTAAAATATATCCTTCATACTTTATTTCGATTTCTACCTGTTCTATCACCTGTTCCGGCAAAGGTTTTCGATCCGGATCGATCGGCGCGATTGAGGTATAAGAAAGTTCAGGCCGACAGATCAGTTCCGCCAGGCTGACCGCAGTTTTCAAAGGAGAACTTTCCACGGAAGCCAAAAAAGACTGTATCTCCTGATTTGCGCCTACAAAGGTATCTTTCAGACGCTTTACCTCATCATGAATCAGCTTTTCCTTTTCCAGAAGTTCTTCATATTGTTTCTGACAGATCAGGCCAACCTCATAGCCTTTCTTCCGCAGCCGCAGATCCGCGTTATCCTGCCGGAGCAAAAGCCTGTATTCCGCTCTGGATGTCATCATCCGGTAAGGCTCCCTGTTATCTTTTGTCACAAGATCGTCGATCAATACGCCAATATAGCTTTCGGAACGGTCTAAAACCAACTGCTTTTTTCCTAAGATCCACATAGCCGCATTGATACCGGCTATCAATCCCTGGGACGCTGCCTCCTCATAACCGCTGCTGCCGTTAAACTGTCCGGCGCTAAACAGTCCCTTCACCGTCTTAAATTCCAGGGTCGGATACAATTGTCTCGCATTGATACAATCATATTCGATGGCATAAGCATTTTTTACTATCTTACAATGTTCCAGTCCGGGTACAGTACGATACATAGCCAGCTGTACATCCTCCGGAAGGGAGGAAGACATCCCTCCCACATACATCTCATTCGTGTGCAGGCCCTCCGGCTCAAGAAATACCTGATGCCGTTCCTTCTCCGCAAACCTTACCACCTTGTCCTCAATAGAAGGACAATACCTGGGGCCGGTTCCTTCAATGATACCGGCATAAATCGGCGATCTGTCTAAATTAGCGCGTATGACGGAATGAGTTTCCTCATTTGTGTATGTAAGCCAGCAGGATACCTGCTCTTTCTGTACAGAATCAGGATCTGTAGAAAAAGAAAAAGGAACGATCCTCTCATCGCCAAACTGTTCTTCCATCTTGGAATAATCGATAGTACGCCCATCCATCCTGGCAGGCGTTCCCGTCTTAAACCTGCGGAGCTCTATCCCCATTTTTTTCAGGGAATCCGTCAGATAGTTTGCAGCCTGGAGCCCGTTAGGCCCGGTATAAGTAATGGATTCTCCGCAAAGGCATCTTGCCCGCAGATATGTTCCCGTACATAATATGACGGCTTTACATTCATAGACGGTTCCCGTAAAAGTCTTTACTCCGATGATCTTTTTATCCCTTTGGGAAGGATCTTTGCTCTCGGTCCTATCTATCTCCCCGCATAGATCCTGCCATAAAAGGTCACAGACTTCCGCCTGTTTGATAGTAAGGTGATCCTGGTTTTCCAGCACCTTTCTCATTTCTCTTGAATAATCCGCTTTGTCGGCCTGGGCTCTCAGAGAATGTACGGCGGGGCCCTTAGATATATTCAACATCTTTGACTGAATAAACGTCTTATCAATATTTTTCCCCATCTCTCCTCCCAGCGCATCCAGCTCCCGAACCAAATGCCCCTTTGAGGATCCGCCAATATTGGGATTGCATGGCATTAAGGCAATACTGTCCACACTGACCGTAAAAATTACTGTCTCAAGGCCAAGCCTGGCACAGGCCAAAGCTGCCTCACATCCCGCATGACCTGCTCCGATCACGCACACATCAACCTTTTCATGTATTTCAGCCATCTTTTCTCACCTTCAATGAACCTTATTTTCCCATACAAAACTTTGAAAAGATCTCTTCCACAACGTCATCTCCCACTTCCTCACCGATGATCTTTCCAAATTCCGTATAGGCGCCCATCAGGTCAATGGAATAAAAATCTTCTTCCATGCCGTCTTCAATACTTTTCTTTACAAGACAGAGACTTTCAAAAGCATTTTGAAGCGCCTCCCTATGTCTCATATTTGTGATCAATATTTCATTATTGCCGGAAATCTCGCCCTGGAAAAACATTTCCCTGACGGTCTCTTCAAAAGCTTCCAGACCTTGCTCTTCTGTAAAAGATGTCCTAATAATAGGAATATCCTTTCTTTCAGGAAGCACATCCCTCAAAAAATTTCGAAATTCCTCTTCCGAAACCTTTGTACCCAAATCTGACTTATTCAACAAAACAATGGCATGTTTTTTCTCAATAAAAGATAAGATTTTCCTGTCATTTTCATCCAGTTCCACAGAACTGTCCGTCACATATATGATCAGATCCGCTTCCTTTGCATACTCTCCGGCTTTCATCACGCCGATTTTTTCTACCTTATCTTCTGTATCCCTTATCCCCGCCGTATCTATCACATGAAAACCAATTCCATGCAGATCGATATACTCTTCCAGGACATCCCTTGTCGTACCCGGTATATCTGTCACAATCGCCTTTTCCTCTCCTACAAGAAGATTTAAGAGAGAAGATTTTCCTACGTTTGGTTTTCCTAAAATGACCGTAGTGATACCCTCTCTAACAATCTTCCCCTTACCGGCCGTTTTTAAAAGGCTCTCCGTCCGATTTAAGAGATCATTTATTTTTTCATACAATCGCTCCCGGTAGCCCTCCAGGCTAATATGTTCCGGATCGTCCAAAGCCGCTTCAATAAACGCAATTTCATAAAGGATCTCTTCCCTCAGCTTTTTTATCACTTCTGAGAGTTTTCCGCGCAATTGTTTTACAGAAGCGGAAAGAGCATATTCATTTTGAGACTGGATGACATCCATCACAGCCTCCGCCCGGGCCAGGTCTATCTTTCCATTTAAAAAAGCTCTCTTGGTAAACTCACCAGGTTCCGCCAGCCTTGCCCCGCACCTTAAAGATACCTGAAGGATCTTTCGCATCACAAGAACGCCGCCGTGGCATTGGATCTCCACCGTATCTTCACCGGTGAAACTTCTCGGGGCCCTCATAACTACAGCCATCACTTCATCGACCACAGTACCCTCTTCATCCACAACCGTTCCGTAAAGCATCATATGGCTTTCCGCGGTTTTTAAAACCGATCTTCCGGATGGGGTACGAAACAAACGATCACCAACATTGACGGCATCCGGGCCGCTTATCCTTATGATTCCGATCCCTGAATCTGTCAGCCCGGTCGCTATAGCCGCAATCGTATTTTTTACAAACATATCTCCTCCGCCACAAAATAATCAAAACCGCCACACCTTCCTGCCTGTCTCTGGAGAAGTGTGACGGTTTACGATTCTCTGCTGCAACTTATTTCTTTAAAGTAACTACGACTCTTCTAAATGGCTCTTCCCCTTCACTATGGGTAACTACATATTTGTCATCCTGAAGAGCAGAATGTATGATCCGCCTTTCATAAGGATTCATAGGCTCTAAAGAAACCGGACGCCTTGTCTTTTTTACCTTGAAAGCAATATTCTTAGCAAGGTTCTCCAGAGTTTCCTTTCTCCTCTCACGGTAATTTTCGGTATCTACTTTTACCCGGATATATTCATCAACATCCTTATTTACCACAAGGGATACCAGATACTGAAGAGAATCAAGGGTCTGGCCGCGCTTTCCGATCAACACTCCCATCTCTTCGCCGCTGAGATCGATATCCATAGACTTCTCATTCTCATCATAAGCGATCGTGACCACAACTGCCATATCCATAGCGGCAAACACATCATTTAAGAAAGTTTTTGCCTTATCTTCCAGAGAAACTTCTTCGACCTTTATAGAAGCTTTGATCACAGCAGGTTTTGATCCGATCCCAAGAAATCCGCTGGAGCCTTCTTCCAAAACTTCATATTCAAGCCTGTCACTGGTAACACCAAGCTTCTGGCAAGCTTCTGTGATCGCTTCGTTCACAGTCTTAGCAGATACTTCTATATATTCCATATTCTCCTCCATTTCCGCGCTGTCCTCCGCGCAGATACATATCCCTTTTTCCCTGTTTCGCTGTCCATACGGCATTCCATGGACTTTTTACCCTTTAACTATTGTTTTTCCTCTCATTATACTCTTTCACAAGATTTGCCTTTGCCGCGATGCTGTTTGGCTTTGGCTTTCCGCCAGGGGAATTGCTGCGCTCCGAAGCGCTATTGCTTTCTTCAGTGTCATCCGCAGGATTCTGATACATATTCGCCCTCTTCTGAATATTTTTGGTATTCATGCTTGCATAAGCGTTTATCATTTCCTGGTTCTTTTTCATCTTTTCGATCTTTTTTGCACTCTTAGCGGAATTTTTCTTGATGATCTCTTCAAAATCCATCTTATCAAAGTGCTTGTTGATGACTACCTGCTGAATACTTCTCACAACGCTGCCCGCCACCCAGTAAAGGCCAAGTCCTGAGGGGAAAGAAAAACACAGCCATGCTGAAAACAGAGGCATAATAGTATTCATCATCTTCATAGAAGAGGCTGCGGAAGCCGCCGCCGAGTCATCATTAGAAGAATTTGGAGCCTGAGGCATCAGCTTTACATTGATCCACTGGGTCACTGCAGAGAGAACAGGGATCAAAATCGCTCCGATCACGATTCCCCAGGAACCGACAGCCCATGCGGACCGAATCAGATACATGGGAGAATCTCCCATATTCAACCCGAGAAAATTATTATAAGTATCGATCAAACCACGGGAAATATTATCACTGTGCAGTATCAACTGGTTGTCATAGGTAAGCTGGAACAGATCATAATGCTCCCCAATGGTCTTAAGGCCATCCGAAGAAAGCCTGTTCAGAACATCCACAATACCATTGATCAGATCTCCGTTCTGCATAGAGGCGCCATAAGTATTCACAACCGTCTGTATGGTGTCTATCCCGGAATTTTTTAAAAATGCGGCGCCGTCCACATCCACGATCTTCTGCGCAAGTACCCTGAAAGCATCCCCGATCTTTGTCACATAAGCTGGCATCGACTGGATCACCCGATAAAGGGCAAACAAAATAGGCATCTGGATAAGCAGCTGTACGCAACTGCCGCTTGGAGAAACGCCATATTTTGCGTACACAGCCTGAATCTCCTGCTGCTGGGCCATCATGGAATTATTGTCTTTCTTGTTTTTGTACTTTGCGTTGATAGCCTGGATCTCAGGATTCATCTTCGCGGATAACTTTGAAAATTTTTGCTGCCTGATCGTGAGGGGCAGCATCAAAAGGTTCACGACGATCGTAAACAGGATGATAGCAAGGCCCACATTGGGCAAACCAATAAAATCCAAAATGTTGAAGATCGCGTTCATGATCAGTCCAAGCAGTTTTGCGATCCAACCGATAATAGGTGTTTTATTTTGCGTCAATAAAATCAAATTCATTTATCCTCCTGATTTTCTCGGCATCAGGGCACAGGATCGTACCCTCCCTTTGAAAAGGGATTACATCTCAAAATCCTCCAGACAGCAAGGACACTTCCCTTAAAAGCGCCATACTTTTCAATCGCTTCCACGCCATACTGGGAGCAGGTAGGAACATAAGGGCACTTTGTGCGCTTCATGGGAGATATATATTTCTGATAAAATCTGATACCGGCAATCAAAAATTTTTTCATAACTTTCATTTTACACAAACATTAATCCAAGTAAAAAAATACTTTTATAATATGGTGAAGCTTTGCAAGGTGAAGCAGCGAATTTTCTATTTCATTATATCCCACCGAGGCTGCGCTCGGCCTTGCCACGACCACAATGTCCAAACCACTATTGAACACCGCTTCATGTAATCGGTAACTCTCCCGCACCAGCCTGGTCACACGGTGTCTGACCACACTGTTGCCAACTTTTTTACTCACGCTGATCCCGATCCGGTTCCTTTCGGTGCCATTTTCCTTGACATACATAACCAAATACTTATTTGCATAAGACTTTCCGTTTTGATAAACGAACCGGAATTGGTGATTTTTTTTTAAACTTTCAGAAAATTTCATGCAATTCTCCTGATAAAGAAGAAAAAAGGTCACATTCCTGTGACCTATGCGGACAATCTCTTTCTTCCCTTCGCACGTCTTGCAGCCAAAACTTTTCTTCCGCTGGATGTACTCATTCTGGCTCTGAAACCATGAACCTTTGCACGGGAGCGCTTCTTGGGCTGGAATGTCATCTTCATGGAAAACACCTCCTTTTCTTAAACCTTTCTATAAAGGCAACGATTTTTATTACATTCATTCAGCATGTCTTTAGAAAATAGCGTATTAATTGTATAAAAAAAAATGCACGATGTCAAGAAAAATCGTGTAAAAATCACATATAAAATCATATACCAATAAAAATTTAATTTTTAAAATAAATTATTCACATAGTTATCCACATAATAACATGTCTCTAAAATTAATCACAACAGGTCAGTTTTATGTGGATATTTCCTCATTTTTATAAACTAATTTGTGACAAACAAAGAGATATTTTAAAAATGCCAAGGAAAATCAGCTGTTTTGCCATTTTTATATTTATCCACTTATTCACATTAATATCCACATAACGATAAAAAACAGATAGATAAAGAATAAGTTATCAACAGTATGTGGATAACTTTATCCATATCCTGTCAATAAGTTATATTTGAAATATAGTGGGATCTATATTAAAATATGCTTATATCTCTAATTTTGAAAAGGAACAAAAAATGGACGCTATCAAAGAAAACTGGTCTGTCATAAAAGAAACAATCAGGACGGAACATGAACTGACTCCGATCGCCTACAAAACATGGATCGCCCCTCTGGAATTTTATAATGTAGAAAACGACGTGGTCAGCATCATTGTACCCACAGATCAGGCCCACGCCATGAATTATATTTCATCAAAATATAAAATTTTCTTCCAGTTTACTATTTCGGAAATGTTTGACCATAACTATGAGGTTAAGTTTATCTCTGAAAAAGACATAAAACAGGCGGATACTGCCGAAAAGGAAATATCCGGACAGAATCCTGTCTACAATATCAATTATGAGGTTGCAAACCTAAACCCAAAGTATAATTTTGATACTTTCGTAGTGGGAAGCAATAACAAGATCGCACATTCCGCCGCTGTAGCGGTAGCAGAATCCCCAGGGGAGGTCTACAATCCTCTCTATATATATGGGAAGCCCGGCCTTGGCAAGACACACTTGATGCACTCCATCGGCCATTATACCCTGGAACAAAATCCGGAAAAGAAAGTCCTTTACGTCACCAGTGAAGAGTTTACCAACGAAGTGATCGAATCCATCAGAAGCGGTAATGCCGCATCCATGTCAAAGCTGCGCGAAAAGTATAGGACTGTTGACGTGCTGATGGTAGACGATGTACAATTTATAATAGGAAAAGAGAGCACACAGGAGGAATTTTTCCACACATTCAACACCCTGCATATGGCCGGGAAACAGATCGTCCTATCTTCGGACAAGCATCCAAAAGAAATGGAGATCCTGGATGAACGGTTTCGTTCCCGTTTTGAATGGGGGCTGATCGTAGATATCCAGCCGCCTGATTATGAAACCAGAATGGCTATCCTGCGGAAAAACGCAGAATCCTATGAACGCCACATAGATGAAGAAATCATACAGTATATTGCAACAAATATAAAATCAAATATCAGGGAGTTGGAGGGCGCTTTCAATAAGGTAATCGCTTTCGCGAAACTGAATAAAGTTGACCTCACTCTTCCCCTGGCAGAGGAAGCCCTGAAGGATGTTATCAATCCATATAAATTAAAAGAAGTAACCCCAACACTGATCATCAATGTCGTAGCGGAACATTTCGGAGTCAGGCCCGAGGATATTACTTCCAAAAAGAGAAATTCCGAATTTGTACAGCCGAGGCATGTATTCATGTACCTTTGCCGTACTATGACTGATACTTCTCAGATCAATATAGCAAAGATGCTTGGGCAAAAGGACCACACTTCCGTCATAAACGGCGTAAAGAAAATAACGGCTGAGATGGAAAGAAATGAAGAGCTGCGCAACAAGATAGACACTATAATAAAGAAGATAAACCCTTCTTATAAGACAAGCAATTAACCACACACTTGTGGATTTCGAGAAAAAATACATGTGAGGATGTCAATAACTTTATTTTTCGGAGAACAGCAAAAAATGGCTTATGTGAATAACCTCATAATAAATATCAGGTTATTCTGAAAGAAATCACTACTTTTCCATTTCCTTTTTCTCTGAAAAATAGTATAATAGAAGCGGTTATGCACAAATCAACATCCTTTACGATAAATATGATGAAATACTTTGTTATATAATCTATCTGTGCGCGCGCAGGCAAGACACTCAAATTGCGAAGGGAGTTATTCACATGAAGCTTGTATGTTCCAAATCCAATCTGTTGAATGGGGTACAGATCGTATCAAAGGCTGTATCCAGCAAAACGACTATGTCTATCCTTGAGTGCATCATGGTTGACGCTACCAAGGGTATCATCACACTTACCGCTAACGATATGGATCTGGGCATTGAAACCACAATTGAAGGCGATATTCTGGAAAAAGGCATGATAGCTCTTGATGCAAAGATGTTTCTTGAGATCGTCAGGAACTTTGATGACGGGGATATCACAGTGGAGACGGATAATTCCTGTAAAACGGTGATCACCTGTGGAAAATCCAAATTTACCATAATCGGAAAATCCGGCGAAGATTTTTCTTTCCTTCCTTTGGTGGAAAAGGAAGACAGTGTGGTCATCAGCCAGTTTACTCTGAAAGAGATCGTGCGGCAGACTATCTTTTCTATCTCCGATAATGACAACAATAAGCTGATGACCGGCGAACTTTTTGAGATAAACGGCGACGAGCTGAAAGTAGTGTCTTTGGACGGGCACAGGATCTCTATCCGCAGGATCCGCCTGAAAGAGAATTACGGCGTAAAGAAAGTGATCGTTCCTGGAAAAACTTTGAATGAAGTAAGTAAGATCCTGCCGGGCGGAGCAGAAAATGATGTAGTCATTTCCTTTACCGCAAAGCATATCGTGTTTGAGTTTGACAATACGACAGTGGTATCCAGGCTTATTGAGGGGGAATATTTCCGCATCGACCAGATGCTTTCCAGCGACTATGAGACCAAGGTAAAGATCAACAAGAAAGACCTGCTCAGCTGTATCAACAGGGCTTCTTCGCTGGTAAAGGAAGGCGAGAAAAAGCCCATTATCATGAATATCACAGATGGGAATATGGAGTTAAGGATCAATTCTGTCCATGGAAGCATGAATGAAGACATTGACATCGAGAAGCAGGGAAAAGACTTGATGATCGGATTTAACCCGAAGTTCCTTATTGATGCCTTAAGAGTGATCGACGACGAGGAGATCGATCTTTATATGGTGAATCCAAAGGCTCCATGCTTTATAAAAGATGTTGATGAAAACTATATTTATCTGATTCTTCCTGTGAACTTTACAACGGTCAGCTAGGAGCGGTAAAATGTATAAGATTCAGTTGAAAGAGGATTTTATAAAGCTTGGACAGGCGCTGAAAGCGGCAGGTCTGGCAGAATCCGGTGTGGATGCGAAATACGCGATCCAGGACGGGCTTGTCCGGGTAAACGGGCAGGTGGAAACTCAGCGTGGAAAGAAGCTGGTTTCCGGCGATATAGTGGAATACAATGGAGAGACCGTTCAGATCCAGTGAATGGGTTTCACTCTTTTATGCAGATCATGTAAAGACGGTACAGACAATGGTTATAAAGTCAATAGAGCTGGCGGACTATAGAAATTATGACTCTCTCACTATGCGGTTTGACAAGGGTACAAATATTCTCTATGGGGATAACGCGCAGGGAAAGACAAATATCCTGGAAGCTATTTATGTGGCGGCTACCACAAAATCTCACAGGGGAAGCAAAGACAGGGAGATCATCCATTTTGACAAAGAAGAGGCCCATATCAGGACATATCTGGAAAAAGAGGGCGTTGAGACAAGAGTTGATATGCACCTGAGAAAGAGTAAATCAAAAGGGATAGCGATCGACGGCCAGAAGATAAAAAAAGCCGCCGATCTGCTTGGGCTTTGTAATGTCGTTTTTTTCTCTCCGGAGGATCTTGGGATCATAAAAAACGGGCCTGCGGAAAGAAGAAGATTTGTCGATATGGAGCTTTGCCAGCTTGACAGTTTTTATTTGTATAACCTAAACCATTACAATAAGGTCATCAACCAGAGAAATAAGCTTTTAAAGGATATGTATATGAATCCTGATCTGAAAGAAACTTTGGGGATCTGGGACATGCAGCTTGTTTCTTTTGGAAACAAGATCATTGAACGCAGAAGGCTCTTTGTGGAACAGCTGAATGAGATTATTTTTGAAATCCATAAGAAACTGTCCGGCGGAAAAGAAGAATTGAAGATAAAGTATGAACCGGATGTGGAAACTGAAGAATTTGAGAAAAAACTGAAATTCAGCCAGGACAGGGATATCAAAGCGAAAATGACATCAGTTGGCCCCCACAGAGATGATTTTTCTTTTTTTGTGGGAGACGTGGATATCAGGAAGTTTGGTTCCCAGGGCCAGCAGAGGACAGCGGCTCTGTCTCTAAAGCTTTCAGAGATAGAGCTTGTCAAGAAGATTTCAAAAGATACGCCGGTGCTGCTTTTGGATGATGTTTTGTCCGAGCTGGATTCCAACAGACAAAATTACCTGCTGAACAGCATCGGAGACATACAGACCATTATAACCTGCACAGGTTTAGAGGAATTTGTAAACAACAGATTTGAGGTCAACCGTGTTTTTCAAATTTCGGAAGGGTCTGCGGTTTGCATGAGTGATAAGGGTGAGGGATAATTTTGTCTGTAAAATAAAGAGAGGCATAAAAATTTATGAGCGAAGAGAACATGAACAGCACAACAGTAGATCACGAGTACGGCGCTGATGAGATCCAGATTCTCGAAGGTCTTGAGGCTGTCAGGAAGCGTCCCGGCATGTATATCGGAACTACGGCCAGCAGAGGACTTCATCATCTTGTCTATGAAATCGTAGATAATTCTGTGGATGAGGCATTGGCCGGTTTTTGTGATACGATTGAAGTTGTCATTAACGAGGGAAATTCTGTCACTGTCACTGACAATGGGCGGGGGATTCCTGTTGGGATCAATCATAAAGCGGGTATCCCTGCGGTAGAAGTCGTATTTACCATTCTACACGCGGGCGGGAAATTCGGCGGCGGAGGATATAAAGTGTCCGGCGGGCTTCACGGGGTGGGAGCATCCGTAGTAAACGCCCTCTCTAGCTGGCTTGAAGTAGAGATTTATCAGGAAGGAAAAATCTATAAGCAGCGTTATGAGAGGGGACATGTATGTTATCCGTTGAAGGAGGTCGGTACCTGCGAGGCAGGAAAGACAGGCACGAAGATCACTTTTCTGCCGGATGATACTATCTTCACTGAAACTACTGTCTTCGATTTTGATGTGTTAAAGAGAAGGCTTCGGGAAATGGCTTTTCTGACAAAGGGCCTGCGCATTATTTTAAAGGACGAAAGAAAAGAAGAAATTGCCGCAGACAATGAAAATGAGCAGATCAATGAACTGCTTCGAAGGGCGGAAGCCGATGAAAAAGGAGGGTCATCTGATCCGGTTCCTGTGGAAAACAGTGTGAAAAAGCCTCGGATCATGGAATTTTATTATGAGGGCGGCATCAAGCAGTTCGTAGCCTATTTGAATAAGAGCAAGACTCCTCTCTATGAGAATATTCTTTATTTTGAGGGAGAGAAAAATAAAGTTTATGTAGAGGTTGCTTTTCAGCATAACGATTCTTACAACGAAAGTGTTTTTAGCTTCGTAAACAATATCAATACGCCGGAGGGCGGAACTCATTTGATCGGTTTTCGAAATGCTATTACAAAAACCTTTAACGATTATGCCAGAAATACAAAACTTTTAAAGGACAGCGAGCCAAACCTGACGGGCGAGGATATCAGGGAGGGCCTGACAGCCATTATCAGCGTAAAGATCGAGGATCCTCAGTTTGAGGGCCAGACGAAACAAAAACTTGGAAACAGCGAGGCCAGAGGAGCTGTGGATAGTATCGTCAGCGAACAGTTGACGTATTTTCTTGAAATGAATCCAGCGGTGGCCAAGTCTATCTGCGAAAAATCTATCCTTGCCCAGAGGGCAAGGGAGGCTGCAAGGAAGGCGAGGGATCTGACCAGGAGGAAAACTGCCCTAGACGGGTTATCTCTCCCTGGGAAGCTTGCCGATTGTTCCGACAGGGATCCCCATAACTGTGAGATTTATATCGTGGAGGGGGATTCTGCAGGAGGAAGCGCAAAAACAGCAAGATCCAGGGCAACGCAGGCGATCCTTCCTTTGAGAGGAAAGATCCTGAATGTGGAAAAAGCACGGCTTGACAAAATATATGCCAACGCGGAGATCAAAGCCATGATCACGGCTTTTGGAACCGGTATCCACGAGGATTTCGATATTTCCAAGCTTCGGTATGACAAGATTATTTTGATGACGGATGCGGATGTGGACGGCGCTCATATCAGTACGCTGCTTCTGACTTTCATATTCCGTTTTATGCCGGATCTGATCAAAGAAGGCCATGTATATCTGGCAAAGCCGCCTCTTTATAAGCTGGAAAAAAACAAAAAGGTGTGGTACGCCTACAGCGATGAGGAGTTGGATGAGATCCTGAAGGAAGTTGGCAGGGATCAGAATAATAAGATCCAGCGGTATAAAGGTCTTGGGGAAATGGACGCGGAACAGCTCTGGGAGACTACAATGGATCCTGAACGCAGGATTCTGCTCAGGGTAAATTACGATAAGGAAATGGAATCTGAACTGGATCTGACTTTCACCACTCTGATGGGAGATAAAGTGGAGCCGAGGCGTGATTTTATCGTAGAGAATGCGAAATACGTGAAGAATCTGGATATCAACAGCCTTTAAGGGAAGCTTAAAAACGGCTCCCATGTGCCGTTTCGGCGGCAGAATGTGAGGAAACATGAACGACGATATTTTTGATAAAAAGGGCTCGGAATTTGATAAGATCCAGGAAGTGGATCTGAAAGAGAGGATGGAGACCTTTTATATCGACTACGCTATGAGCGTTATCGCTTCCAGAGCTCTTCCTGATGTGCGCGACGGCTTAAAGCCCGTTCAGCGCAGGGTGCTTTATTCTATGGTGGAATTGAATAACGGGCCTGACAAACCTCATCGAAAGAGCGCCCGTATCGTCGGCGATACTATGGGTAAATATCATCCTCATGGTGATAGTTCTATCTATGGAGCTTTGGTAAACATGGCGCAGGACTGGTCTACCAGGTACCCTTTGGTGGACGGACACGGAAACTTTGGTTCCATGGACGGAGACGGGGCGGCCGCTATGCGTTACACAGAGGCGAGGCTTTCCAGGATCTCTACTCAGCTGTTGGCTGATATTGAGAAAGATACCGTAGATTTTATGCCGAACTTTGACGATACGGAAAAAGAGCCTGTAGTCCTTCCAAGCCGTTACCCCAATCTTCTGGTAAACGGAACTACCGGTATTGCCGTTGGCATGGCCACAAACATTCCGCCCCATAATCTGCGGGAAGTTGTAAATGCGGTTGTAAAGATCATTGACAATAGGGTTCAGGAAAACAGGGCCACTACCATTGATGAGATCTTACAGATCGTCAAAGCTCCCGATTTTCCTACCGGGGGCCTGATCTTAGGTACAAAGGGTTGTGAGGAGGCTTACAGGACCGGGCGTGGAAAGATCATTGTCCGGGCAGTAACGGATATTGAGACGCTTCCGAACGGAAAGACACAGATCGTCGCCACGGAACTTCCTTATATGGTAAATAAGGCAAACCTGATCATCAAGATCGCGGAGCTGGTAAAGCTGAAAAGGATCGACGGCATTACAGCTATCAGGGATGAATCAAACCGTGAGGGCGTCCGTGTCGTGATCGAACTGAGAAAAGATGTAAACGCCAATGTGATCCTGAATCAGCTGTATAAGCATACACAGCTTCAGGATACCTTTGGGGTGATCATGCTGGCTCTGGTAAACAATGAGCCAAAGATCCTGAATCTTCTGGATATGCTGGAATGTTACTTAAAGCACCAGGAAGATGTAGTCACAAGGAGGACGAAGTATGATCTGAATAAAGCGGAGGAGAGGGATCATATATTACAGGGACTCTTAAAGGCTCTGGATTTTATCGATGAAGTGATCTCTATCATCCGCAGCAGCGATACGCCTCAGACTGCAAGAGAAAGGCTGATGGAGCGTTTTGAACTTACAGAGGCGCAGGCAAACGCTATTGTGGAGATGCGGCTGCGAGCTCTCACCGGGCTTGAAAGAGAAAAGCTTGAGAAAGAACATAAAGAGCTTCAGGTCAGGATCACCGAGTTGAAGGCGATCCTTGCCGACGAAAAGCTTTTGCTTGGCGTGATTAAGGAAGAAATCATAGTCATTTCCCAAAAATATGGCGATGACAGAAGGAGCCGCATCGGGATCGATATGACGGATATTTCTGTGGAAGATCTGATCACACGGGAAAATACTGTGATCGCCATGACGAATATGGGTTATATCAAGCGAATGACTGTGGATAACTTTAAAGCTCAGAACAGAGGCGGAAAAGGTATTAAGGGAATGCAGACGATAGAGGAAGATTTTATAGAGGATCTTCTGATGACTACTACGCATCATTACCTGTACTTTTTTACCAGCTTCGGCAGGGTATATAGGCTTAAGGCATATGAGATCCCGGAGGCTGGAAGGACGGCCAGGGGAACGGCTATTGTAAATCTGCTCCAGCTTACGCCGGGGGAAAAGATCACAGCCATGATCCCTATTCGGGATAACAGCGACAGTAAAAATTTGTTTATGGTGACTAAGTACGGTATTGTAAAGAAAACTTCATTGAATGAATTTTCTAACATCCGGAAAAACGGGTTGACAGCTATCAACCTAAATGATGGGGATGAGCTGATCGAAGTAAAGACTACGGACAAGGACAGTGAAATTTTCCTTGTGACAAAGCATGGTATGTGTATCCGATTCCATGAAACGGATGTAAGGAACACCGGAAGGACTTCTATGGGTGTGATCGGTATGAATCTGGAAGATCAGGATGAAGTTGTCGGGATGCAGCTGCAAAGCCAGGGAAGTTCCCTTCTTGTGGTATCGGAAAACGGCATGGGAAAACGCACTGCCCTGAGTGAATTTAACATTCAGAAAAGGGGTGGAAAGGGCCTGAAATGTTATAAGATCACGGAAAAAACAGGAGATGTGGTAGGCGTTAAGGCAGTGGATGACGAGAGCGAGATCATGCTGATCACTACGGAGGGGATCATTATCCAGCTGAGAAGCCAGGATATTTCTACCTACAGCAGGATCACGTCCGGCGTTAAGATGATGGACCTGGAAAGCGGCGTCAAGATCGCAAAGATAGCAAAAGTCCGGGAAAAGATTTCCAATGGAGATCAGGAATTTGACGATATAGACGATGCTATGGAAGACATACCGGAGGAGACAGATACCCCATAGCAAGCACATTCCAAAATAGGATGTGTCCGCTTGATTTGTTGCCTGCGGGAATAAAAGGATAGGACGGATAAGACGGGATGAACGGAGAATGACCTCTGCATCTCGTCTTATTGCCGTTTGCCATAGAAGAATTTGTCATAAAAAAATAAATTGTCATAAAAGAAATGAAAAATAGGGAGGGAGTTTTGAAAAGCTATGGAAGCTTACAATGTTTTTAAGGATTTGGCCATTATCATCGTGTTTGCCAAAATTTTTGGTATTCTGGCAAGAAAGTGCAAGGCGCCTCAGGTCGTGGGAGAGATCATCGCAGGTCTTTTGATAGGGCCCAGTGTCCTTGGATTGGTACAGCAGACGGATTTTCTTACAGGGATGGCTGAGGTTGGCGTGGTGCTTCTGATGTTTTCCGCGGGCCTGGAAACAGACCTGAAAGAGCTGATGAAAACAGGGCCAGTGGCCTTTCTGATCGCCTGTGCCGGCGTGTTTGTACCTCTTGTAGGCGGAACGCTGCTCTATATGGGATTTTACGGGGCGGCCCCCTGGGGTTCAGAAAAATTCTATATGGCAATTTTTATCGGTGTGATCATGACGGCTACCAGCGTCAGTATTACAGTGGAATCACTGCGTGAAATGGGAAAGCTGAGAGGGAAAGTGGGCACCACCATACTGAGCGCCGCTATCATTGACGATGTGATCGGTATTATTGTTCTGACTTTTGTGGTGGGCTTTAAGAATCCGGACTCCAACCCCGGAAAAGTAGTTATTTCCACGGTGCTGTTCTTTATCCTGGCTTTTGTTGTGGGATACGTGCTCTATAGGATATTTAAGAAGATCGATGACCGATACCCTCATACCAGGAGGATCCCCATCATAAGCCTTGCGCTCTGTTTCTTCTTTTCCTATATCGCGGAGCGCTATTTTGGGATCGCGGATATTACCGGAGCTTATGTGGCGGGGATCGTACTTTGCTCCATGCGGGATTCTTCTTATATTGAGGAAAAAATGGAAGTCAGCTCCTACATGATTTTCGGCCCGGTGTTCTTTGCCAGTATTGGATTAAAGACAAATATCGATAATATTAATGGGAATATCCTTTTGTTCTCTCTCTGCTTTGTCCTTGTGGCATTGATCTGTAAAATTTTGGGATGCGGATTGATGGCAAGGATCTGTAGATTTCGATTTCAGGACAGCCTGAAAATCGGTGTCGGTATGATGACAAGGGGAGAGGTTGCGCTGATCGTGGCACAAAAAGGGCTGTCAGTTGGGCTCCTGACACCTGTATATTTTACTTCCGTCATTTTGCTGATCATTGTATCCAGCATCCTTACCCCCATTGTCTTAAAGATTTTGTATGCCCGTGATAAACAGGCGGAGTAATGATATTATTTTATCGAAAATATTGTAAAACGGCCGTTTTAAAAGCGAAACCCCCGTCTGTTTAAAACAGGCGGGGGTTTCGCAGGAAATATTAAAGGGCGTTTTTCTTTATGTATTCGATCAGTTCATCTACCTGGGTGAAAGCAAGTCCTACTACAGTGTCTGCGGCGCCGTAATAAATGGCGATTTTTCCGGTCTCAGCGTCTGTAAGAGTTGCGCAGGGGAATGTTACATTTGGCACGTCTCCTACACATTCATAGAGAGCGGTTGGATGGAAAATATAAGGTTTGCAGCGATATTTCACCTTCCAAGGCTCGTTCTCATCCAAAATAGCCGCACCCATAGAATAAATCATACCGTTACAGGTAGTTCCCACACCGTGGAAGATCAGGAGCCATCCCTCCGTGGTGAGTATCGGGATCGGGCCTGCGCCCACTTTTGTCCACGCCCAGCCCTGCGCCTGCATCACATAGCGATGATACCCCCAATGCTCCATGTCGGGGCTCTGGCTCAGGAACATATCTCCAAAAGGAGTATGCCCGTTATCACTGGGCCTGGAAAGCATCATGAATTTTCCGCCGATTTTTTTAGGGAACAGGACGCCGTTGCGGTTAAAAGGCAAAAAAGCATTTTCCAGCTGATAGAATTTCTTGAAATCATAGGAATATGCCACTCCGATAGTGGGTCCATGGAAGGAATTGCACCAGGTCACATAATATCTGTCCTCGATCCAGCAGACCCTGGGGTCATAACCGCATGCCACGCCGCACTGTCTGTCTTCTTTATCATAAAGGGGCAGAGGTTCGGGCTCGATATCCCAATGAATGGCATCGTTGCTTTTTCCCAGGAATAAATGCTGTTCCATGGCGGTGTTGTCACTCCGGAAAATACCAACGAAAGCGCCGTCCTTTGCAACCACAGCAGAATTGAAGATACTGTTAGAGCCGGGGATCTGATCCCGTTCCACGATGGGGTTTCCGCTGTAACGCCATACGATGTCCTTACAGCCTGCGGGTCTGTCCTCCCAGGGAATGTTGGGTAAGTTGTTTCCAATGATCGTTGCCATAAATGATCCTCCTTTTTTATGGATATATTTATAAAATGTATCATTTTTGCGCTTTCAGATATAAGAAACTTATTTCTTATTTTATTTTAGCTTGCCTTTCTACATAAATCAAGACTGTTTAATCGAAAGAATATTTTCCCTTAAATACAGAATAATATTAAGGGTATTTTCTTGTAAGGGAATGACTTTTCCCTTAATATATGATATAGTTTAAGGGAAATATGCGGAGGTGAAGCAAATGCGAGCTTTTAACTACTCGGCAATCAAAAACCAAAAGTGGGATTCGGAAATCCTCGGTCTGATTGCCGCAATCTATAAGGAAGCAGGAAAACAGGAACTGTATCTGAAGCAGCGCCCAGAAGAACTGGAAAAACTGGTCGAAATTGCAAAAGTACAAAGTACGGAAGCCTCTAACGCCATTGAAGGAATTGTTACGACCAATACGCGTCTCCGACAGTTGGTCGAAGAAAAAACGACGCCAAAAAATCGTGACGAACAGGAAATCGCCGGATACCGCGATGTGCTGGGGCTGATCCATGAAAGTTTTGATGTAATTCCAATCACGCAGAATTACATTCTTCAACTTCATAAAATCCTGTACAGCCACATGAACAACCCGATGGCAGGCAAAACGAAAAACGTGCAAAATTATATTAGTGCAACTCATCCAGATGGTCATGCGGAAGTTCTGTTTACGCCGCTGCCGCCATATGAGACGCCGGAGGCGCTGGATAGAATCTGCGCGGAATACAACCGGGTTATTGGGAATATGGAAATAGAACCGCTTATCGCGATTCCTGTTTTTATCCACGACTTTCTTTGCATTCACCCTTTCAACGACGGAAACGGCAGAATGAGTCGGTTACTGACAACTTTACTTCTATACAGAAGCGGCTTCTATGTCGGAAAATATATTTCGCTCGAAGCAAAGATTGCAAAGAATAAAGACTTATATTATGACGCACTTGGTCAAGCACAAATTGGCTGGCACGAGGGCAAGGAGGAT
>CANPYT010000045.1 GCA_947588705.1 uncultured Acetatifactor sp.
ACGGAACGGCGTGGAAACAATACCTTCTATCCTGAGGCGGATCTACCAGGCGGACCGGATGCCGGTCAGGGGCTGTACTCCCAGCCGGTTTTTCTTCGGATGTAAAGTAGCCGCACTAAATGTCCGGAAATTAATATCCTTCCGGAAAGGAACATTATGCCCAAAATCCGGTATTAGCGACCTGACCTGGCGGGAAAGCACCCCAGTTATTCAGATATAGAGGGACAGCGAAGTAAAAGTATCCAATAACTGTGTGAAATTTTCAAGATACTATCAATGATGAGACGACTAAAAAAACTTTATTTGGCCCCAACATCATTCTATGTATGAAAACAAAATTGTACGTGATTATAGGGATGGGAAAGTGTCAAAAGAGGAACTGGATGCTCTTTTGACCTGTGAACAAGATGAAGATTTTTGAGGTCGGAATATGCCAGATACCTGGGTTAAGAAAGGAAAGCAATAAGAAGGAGTACAGGCTGATAGTGGCTGCACTGAAAGGAAATCCCCGCCCGGATGAATATGCATTCGGGCAGGGAAGATTCTATAGATATTTCTTGCAGAATTGGGATGCAGTCATAATTTCCGGCTCATGCGGATAATGTTTTTGGTTGCCTGTAATAAGCACGGCAAAGCAAAATCTGGCGACTTCGAAGAATTTTCTGTCAGATTCATCCGTAAAAGGAACGGCTGGCAGCGGGTCTGCAATCACTGAAATTCCGGCCTTGATAACAGGTTCCAGAATAGAGTTGATTTCCCATTCAGAAAAAGGAAATTTCCTATAATGGAGAACACGATCATATTCATCGAGAATCCTTTGGTCATAGCAGAGCGTGAATTTCCGGGAAAATACGGCATTCAAAATCTCACTTGCATTTTTACCGGGAGACCACAAGGCCGAAACCAGAATATTGGTATCAAGAACAATATTCATTTCAGCCTCCGTTTCTCACATCTGTGATTACCGCTTCAATTTCTTCATCGGTCAGGAAGCCGGACTTTGCCGCTTTACGGCGCATACTGTTGAACGCAATCATCGCTTTTGCCTGGCGGACGGCTTGTACGACTTCGTCGAAAGCACCTTCAGGAATATCGATCATCAGGGCGGACGGTTTGCCGTTGTTGGTAATAACAATTTCGTCACCAGAGGAAAGGTTTTCCCACATGCTCTTAGTATCGGTGCGTAAATCGCGAATTGAATAAAAATTCATTATATCACCTCCTGACAATAGTGTACACAATCGCGTCCGAAATGTCAACACGGATATAAAAAGGCAGACCGAGAATTCTAAAAATGGGAGATTATGGGAATGAGAATCCTGTTTATCAATAAATTTCTTTATCCGAACGGAGGATCCGAAACATATGTTTTTAAGCTGGGCAGTTATCTGCAGAGTATTGGGCATGAGGTACAGTATTTCGGTATGGAGCATGAGGGGCGCTGCGTAGGAAATGCGGTAAATGCTTATACAAAGGATATGGACTTTCATGATGGACGTTTTTTCAAGGCTGACCTATTCCGTCAAGACAATTTATTCCAGTGAAGCGCGAAAAAAATTGAGGCTTGTGCTGGATAATTTTAAACCGGATGTGTGCCATGTAAACAACTTTAATTAAACACCCCATTGGAGGTAGCGTTGTTGTTACATACCTAAAAAACCGAAAAGGTGTGTCTAAAAAACAGATTCCTTTATTGCCATTGCCAATTTATAAGCCAACAACGGTGGAACGGCATTTCCCACTTGTGTAAATTGTCGGGCGTTAGACCCTGTAAAAATATAACTATCTGGAAAGGTTTGCAGCCTTGCACATTCACGGACAGAAAGTGTGCGGGGCGCAAAGGGGTGCAAATGAGATCGTCCACCGCCTTTTGTTCCTCCGGCAATCACAGTTTTGGACGGCAAGCGGGGATCTAATCTGTCTACCCGTCCGAGTTTATCCCGTCCTCCATATGGAAGTTTCATATAGCGGCCGATTGATTCGGCAGTATGTTCTCTTGTAATATGATTTTGCACATTATCAATCGGACGTAAAAACACCGATCCGCATGGAGTGACAGTAGCCGAGGGTTCCGGGAACACAATCTCTTTATTGTTTCGAGTGCCTGCAACAATCCATCTCATACGGTTTTGCGGTATCCCATAATTTGCGGCGTTAAGGACCTTGGGCGCTGTAATCATATAGCCGTCATCAGCTAAAGAGTCTAAGGCCGTTTTTATTCGTCCGTCAGCATCACATTCCATAATTCCTGCTACATTTTCGATCAAAAAAGCAATCGGACGGAATTTTTTAATAAACCATATATAGTCAAAAATCAATGTGCCTTTTTCTTCATCGTCGAAACCCTTGCGCTTGAAATTATCATCATTTTTACTAAATCGCTGGTTAGCGGCAATACTAAATGATTGGCAAGGAGGACCACCATGAAAAACTCCGGGGAAGTTTTCTGTAATTCCGTGTTCAAATAGAATTGCTGCAAGCTCCTCTCTCTTACTTATGTCGCCAGAATACTGTGGGGGGCCAATAACAATTTTGCTCGGATTATTTGCTCGTAGGGTATTACAGAATACTTCGTTGGACTCTATAGAAATTATGTTTTCAAATCCTGCATAACTAAACCCTACGTCAAATCCTCCCGCGCCAGAAAAGAAACTCACAGCAGGTATTCTTTCGGAACATTTTTTGATTGAATCAAGTGTTTCAATTGGAGCCAGACACTCGGGTGGAAGTTCGCAATATTCTTCATATCTGAGTGAATCATACGAAATGCCCTTCTTTTCTAACAAACGGGGCAAGTCCTCTTTTGTTGTTTCAGCTTCTTGCAAAATAGATTTTTGCTCAGAAAGTTCAATTTTGCCGTTAAGTTCATTCATTACGCAATCTCCTTGGTTGCCTGTATAAAAACATCATGTGCTTCTTGTTTAGACTTAAAATCAGCTTGTTCATTTGCTTTCAACCATTTACGATAGTACATATGTACTGCACGATGGCATGAGGGACATAACCCTACTATATCTGCCAACGATGTGCCGCTGGATGAAATTGCCACGGTAGAAGAAAGAGGCAGCAGGTGGTGAATATCAAGCATATAATCTGTCCAAGGATAACGTTTGCTCATATCTGTACCGCAAGCGCAGCATACAGGATGAGGATTAGCTTGTTTATAGTATTTTCTTAACAACCCGCTGCGTTCAACCCGAAAATGCTCAACTCGTTTTCTGTTGCCTTCAATAAATTCAATGTCTGAAGGATCAGAAGTAAACACCTCAAATGTAGGCACAATGATTTGGGTGCTGAATGATGTCATCTCCAAGAACTCTTCCATTCGGTCAGCCTTGGCAAACCTGTTCTCAGGTCTTAAGAAATTGTTGAGCATTTCATTCTTGGCGCTATCACTGATCTCGTCTAAATACAGAAAACCATTGTATACTTTCAACACGCTTAATTGACTGATGAAGATGACCATTTCACGAAGCTGTCGGCGTTCTGTATCCGTATAATTGTATGCCACAGGAACAAGTATCTTATAGAAAGCGATATCTTCAAATCCGGTACAATTATTTCCGATAATATAATTAAAAATATCATCTAATGACAGTTTTGCTTCGATACCCAATTCTCTTTGGGCAATCAAGTATTTCAGAATCGCACAAAACGGATATACCCGCTGCTCGGCAGTATTATAATTGTCAAAGGCAGGAAAAGGGAAACGGAATTTACTAATATAGTTAAAGAGATAATCGTTTGCGCTTTTGATACTTCCATCTGAGCTTGCTAAATCTCGACATATGTCTGTTACGATCAGATTGTTGCCAATAAATCTTGCCAAAAAAGAGCATTGAAATACTCTTGAATAATTTCGCTTGATTGTATAGTGTTCCGGCAAAAATGGCATCCCTGTTTCACTCACAAGTGTTTTTCGGAATAATTCCTCACAATGCGAAATATCCGTATTTTCAAATTTGACCAAAGTCTTAGCAATAGCTTTTAGCACATCAAATTGAAAATATAAAAGACGGCCTTGATCCCAGCGTCACATATAGAAACCTCCCTGCATTATTCGCTGTGAGAAAAACTCATTATGTCTCCGACGTCACACTTTAACGCAGCACAAATCCTATCCAAACATTCCATAGAAACATATTCGTCTTTTCCTAGTTTTGCAACAGTAGTTGTGCTTATTCCTGCAATATCCCGCAAATCGGTGCGTTTTAGTTTTTTATCAATCAACAATTTCCATAACTTATTGTAATTCGCGGCCATGCTGATACCTCCCTCTGTATTTGGCATTATAGCGTAAAATGTGCAAGAAATCAAGCGCGTGCAAAAATAAAATTTGAGTTCTCAGAATTATTCTTTGCAAAAGTTAATTGAATTAAGATACTACCACCGATGATGAATATTCAACTGTCGCAGGGGTAGCACACAGTCTGGAAGAGGTAATGGACTTTGAGGGCAGTCCACAGGAGAAACGTATTAGAGGGTATCTGGCTGCTTTGGGAATAGATTGCGACGCGCTAACGAAAGGGGAATTTATCATGTCCCAGAATAGGATTGAAGGTGCGGCCAGATTTTGCTATAATAAAAATAAAGTAATTAAAAAAAGTGATATTTTATACAGGAGGATCATTATGAAGGATATTCTGAAATCGGCCAATCCATACCTGCCGCTCTGGGAGCATATTCCCGACGGCGAGCCGCGTGTTTTTGAGTGGGGCGGCGAAAAGCGGCTTTATGTCTACGGCTCTCACGACACCGAACGCAGTTGTTATTGCGGGAAAGACTATGTTGTCTGGAGCGCACCGATAGACGATCTCACCGACTGGACAAACCACGGTGTCTGTTACACCGCCACCGACGGGTCGATCCTTTACGCTCCTGATGTTGTCCAAAAGGGCGATACTTTTTATCTTTATGCCGCCGAGAAGTGTGGCGGGAAGATAATGGTTGCGTCTTCCAAAGATCCCGCGGGGCCTTTTGAAAACCCGATTGAATCAAAGCTCGGTTTCGACCCCGGGGTCCTGGTCGATGACGACGGCAGGGTGTATGCTTACTGGGGATTCTGCGGATGCTATTGCGCAGAGCTTGAAGACGACATGGCTACCATAAAGGAGGAAACGTTCAGAAGCCACCCGGTGGGCCATATCCCTGACCCCTGGAATCAAAATGCCGATACCGCGCATATTGACCTCCGGGATGCTTTCTTTGAGGCTTCGAGCCCGAGAAAAATAGGCGGGAAATATGTTTATGTGTATTCAAAGAGATATGTCACTCCCCTGCCCGAGCTGGGGGTCTATGAGGGGAATAACGGTTTTTTGTCATATAAGTGGTCGGACAGCCCCCTTGATCACTACCAGGACGGCGGAGACATATCCTTTAACGGCGGTGAGATATTAAAGCTTCCAGACGGGACCGGACAGCAGACCTACCGCTGGGGCAACAATCACGGCGGGCTCGTGGAAATCAACGGGCAGTGGTACATATTTTATCACCGCCAGACGGGAACCGACGAATTTGCGCGTCAGGGCATGATAGAGCCTGTTGATATAGCGATCGGCAAGGACGGAAAAATCTATATCGGCGACATAACTTATGTAAACGGCGAGCCTGTATCCTCAAAGCCTGTCGAAATGACTTCGTCGGGCGTGAGCGTCAACGGCATAGACGCATATAAAATCATTTCCGCAGGCTATGCCTGCCACATAAGCCCGCTTCATCAAGCTTATATAAAGCCGGTTTATGAGCAAAGAGCCGGTATCTCCGCGCCCGTTGTGAATATCAGGGATGGCGTCACAGTAGGGTTTCGGTACCTGCAGTTCGGCGTGAATCCGCCGAAGAGCGTGACAATTTCCGGGACGGCCAAGGGGCAGATGAAAGTCAGGGTTCGGGCGGACAGCTATCGCGGAAAGATCATCGCCCAGTTTGATATGGATCCCGGCGAGACCTCGGCGCCCCTCACGGCGGGGATCATCGGGAAACGCGCCGTTTATTTCGAGTTTTTGGGCGACGGTGAGGCCGAGTTTGATTGGTTCACATTTGACAGATAAAAGCGGTTCCCCGAATATATGAAATCCGGCAGAGACCTTGAAAGCTTTCTTATCACTGGCTATGGGGCATGGAGTGGCTCCGATGGATCTAATGTTCCCAAAGGCCAATGGATTTGAGCTGATAAAAGATATTTTTAGGTGATAGGATGTTCCCTGGGGGTGGGAAGATGGAATATTGTGTTGTAGGAAGGGGCTTATGTAAAAGTTATGCCTCAAAGAAAGTCCTTGATAATGTAGACATCCATGTCCCAATAAATCATATTTATGGTTTAATTGGCCCGAATGGCGCAGGAAAAAGTACGTTGTTAAAATGTATTATGAACTTAATACGCGTGGACGGGGGAAATGTTCAGGTTTTTGGCAATCCTGCCGGGATGGGGAAACATGAGCTCAATCGAACCGGTTCTTTGATAGAATCTCCGTATTTCTATGATGACCTGACAGGGATGGAAAACCTGCTGGTCCACTCCAGGTATATGGGATGCTATGATAAAAAGCGGCTGGATGAGGTCTTGGATGAAGTGGATCTGACAAAAGACGCCGGGAAAAAAGTGGCCGGTTATTCTATGGGGATGCGCCAGCGCTTAGCGATCGCAAGGGCAATACTGATCAAGCCGGAACTGTTGATATTGGATGAGCCTATTAACGCCCTTGACCCTGAAGGGATCAGGAAAATGAGGGAATTGTTCATACGGCTGAATGTAGAGCTGGGAACTACTATTATTATTTCAAGCCACATCCTTTCAGAAATGGATTTCCTTGCGGGCGATATCGGGATAATGAGGGATGGCAGACTAATAAAAGAAAAGACGATGAAAGAGATCCATCAGGAAAACAAAGAAAAAATCGTGGCAAAAGTAGATGATCTGTCAAAAGCGGTTGTTGTGCTGGAAGAAAGGGGTATAAAAAACTATAAGATCCTAGACGATGGACAGATACAAATATTTGATCTGACCCATGATACGTCTTATTACGCGGAATTATTTGTGCAGAGCCGCTTAAAACTCTATCAGATAGATATTGTGAAAAAAACGCTGGAAGAATATTTTTTTGAGACAGTGGGTGGAAATTGATGCGATTATTGATACGGCTGGAATTATCCAAATTTAAAAAAGCAAAAAGATATCTTATATTTTCTGCGCTAATAACGGCAGGAATGTGTATGTTTGCTACGATCTCGCTCTTCGCGTCTGCGCAGGAAAGCGCGGCGGGTTATGCTGAGGCGATCAAAATGATAAACGCTGCAATTACAGATTGTTATCTTATTTTTTCAGGTATGCTCATAACAAGGGTAATTGTGGAAGAATATCTTAAAAAGACAGTGACGATATTGCTTACTTATTCTGTCAGCAGATATCGTTTGATGGCGGCAAAGGTATTATTCGTTCTTGGGATGACGATTTGCCTTATGTCTGTCACAGGGCTTGTCAGCCTGGTTTACCTGGTCGCGGCGGGCCCATATATGAAATTATCGCTGGGCGTTTTTGGTGAAGCCGATTTTATGTGTTGGCTGGTCCAATTTGGCTGGTCGGTCATATTGACAGTTACCTTTACGCTTATGAGTATGAGTGTGGCATTTATCAAGAAGACAAGCCAATCTGTATTTGTGTCGTCGTTGCTGGCGATAATCATTGTACAGATTTTGATCAGTCAGGATATACAAGGATTTTCGCTTGTGTTTGGGCTGATCTCTATTGTGCTGACAGGGATTTCGATAAAAAAATATGCTGACAAGATCGAGTGACGGGGACAGCGGCGCCCTCAGGCGACCTTGGGGGTATCCGCGCGAAGGAACACCTCCAAGACCCTCTGGAGAAGGCTGATCACAGGCCCCAGGAAGAAGGCTACGGCCACCGTCACGATGCCTGCTTTTGCGCCCAGCAGTATCCCGCCCAGCATAAATGCCACATCCCACGCCATGCGGATGGCTTTAAAGGGGACCTTTTTGAAATGATTGGAGAGGATAAAGGGCAGCGCGTCATAGGGGGAGGAACCGAGCCCGGCGCACATGTATGTTGCGGCGCCCACAATGAACACAGCCAGCGTGGGCAGGAGAAGCCCCCATCTCACAGCCGTCCGGGAGAAAAAATCCTCCGGCAGCGCAAGGCGCCAGATCCAGGAGAAAAAATCCGAGATATAGCCGAGGCAGACCATATTTCCCACCGTCCCGAAACCGATATAGCTGATATCGAAGCGTAGCACAAACGCAAAGGTGACAAGGTGGCACAGGAGCTGGCATGTGCCGAAACTTAAGGGCACATGGGATTCTACCCCCTGGGTCAGGAGGGAGCAGGGATCCGTTCCCCAGTCCAGCTGCCTTAAAAGCGACAGGCCAAAGCCCTGAAGGGTCACGCCGATTATCATCATGATCATTCTTGTCTTGAACTTTGGGGGCCGCGCAAACCATTTCTTTTTTTCATTTTTCGCAGATTTCATATCGCTATTTCTGTTTCCTTTCCGGGAGATATCCCGTTACCTTTTTCTGTGACAGTTCAGCCGGCCGCCTGATTTGACGGGAAATCGTGCTCGCACGAATTTCCCGTCATGTCTGGCGGCTGAGGGAGCGCCATTTAATGAGCAAAGGAAGTCGCGGGGCGGCGAAAAGCGCGTAAGCGCGGCTTCGGGAATGGCGCGGGCTGAACTGTTATCTTTTTCCTGATACTCTATCATATATATCTATATCACGTTAAGCCTTGTTTTGCAAGTGGGGCGGGCTGAACTGTTGCCAGCGGGCCGGCCTACGGCCGGACTGCCGCGCGAAAAAGATACCGGCTGGCCTACGGCCGGGCTGCCGCGCGAAAAAGATACCGGCCGGCCTACGGCCGGGCTGCCGCGCGAAAAAGATACCGGCCGGACTGCTGCGGCCGGACTGCCGCGCGAAAAAGATACCGGCCGGACTGCTGCGGCCGGGCTGCCGCGCGGAAAAGATACCGGCCGGCCTGCGGCTGGACTGCCGCGCGAAAAAGATACCGGCCGGACTGCTGCGGCTGGACTGCCGCGCGAAAAAGATACCGGCTGGGCTGCACGGCTGGGCTGCCGCGCGAAAAAAAGATTGCGCGGGAGATGGAAGTGTGTTAGAATGAGGAAAGTTGAATATGTAGCGGTAAGGTGTCGGAACGATCGAAGTTATGGTCGGTTCCGGTGAAAAGGGAAACAGGTGGAAATCCTGTACGAACTCGTCACCGTAATCAGGGAGCAGGAGCCAAGATGCCACTGGGAGACCGGGAAGGCGGCCGATGCGATGATCTTTAAGCCGGGAGACCTGCCTTATTGCTGTACGGAAACATTTGTTTCAGGCCACGAGTAACTGGTTGTACGTTTGAGAGAATTTAGGGGAAAGCCATCTGCGGAGACGGATTTCCCGTAGATTTCTTTTGTGTACAAACCCTTTACCCCTGTCGTTTGGGAAAGGGTTTTTTTGACGTAAGGACAGCCTGGGGCCGGAAGGCTGCGGTCGTGCACGGCAAAAGGGGAACGTACCCTTCGCTTGGCTGAGGCTGTTTCTGTAGGAGCGTATTTGATGAATATAAGAAGGGAAAGAGGCAGAAAGAAGAGAAGATGAAAAAGACGCAGAGGATGGAAAGAGAGCAAGAGAAGAAAGATCTATGTCCGGCATACCGCGGACGCAGCCGGTCAATAACAAAAGCGGAGGTTGTCATGAAAAAATTTGCGGTCATTATTGCGCTGCTCGTTGGCCTGTTGTCCTGCGGCTGCGGAGAGGGGAAGCCGCAGGGCGCGGAGCTGCCGGACGGAGTCTATTCGGCAAAATTTACAACGGACAGCGGTATGTTCCATGTCAGCGATGCCTGTGAGGGAAGAGGGACGCTGACAGTGGAGAACGGGGAAATGTCCATTCATATTTCCCTGAGTTCCAAGAATATCCTGAATCTTTATCCCGGGCTTGCCGAGGACGCCGGGAAGGCGGGAGAGGGATTGCTTTCGCCGACGGTGGATACGGTCACTTACAGCGACGGGACTACGGAAGAGGTTTACGGCTTTGACGTACCCGTTCCCTCCCTGGGAGAGGAGTTTGACCTTGCGCTGGTCGGGACAAAGGGGGAATGGCGTGATCACCGGGTCAGCGTGTCGGATCCGATGCCGCTTACGGATTCCCAGGCCGGGGCGGAGGAGACCCTGGAAGACGGCGTGTACAGCGTGGAGATAACTTTTGAGGGCGGAAGCGGGAAAGCGGAGATCCTTTCGCCTGTCGAGATCACCGTGGCCGGGGGAAAGATGACCGCCACGCTGCAGTGGAACAGCCCGAATTATGATTATATGCTGGCGGACGGTGAAAAATACCTGCCGGTAAACACGGAGGGCGATTCCAGGTTTGAGATCCCGGTCCCGGCATTGGATCAGGAGTGGAACGTGGTCGGGGATACGGTGGCGATGAGTTCTTCCCATGAAATAGAATACACGATCCGATTCCATCCCGATACCGTGAAAGCCCTGGACGCGAAAACCCTGGAATAGAGGGATAGCCGGGCTGAAAACAGATAAGGGGAATGGCGGGGATGGTGAGGCGGATGATGGGAAGAAAAAGAGGAATTGGGCTGTGCTGCTTCTTTTTGGCCGGACTGCTGTTGTCCGGCGGCTGCAGCGGCCCGCTTTCCGGCCCCCGGGCGGCAGGCCCGGGAGAGGGCGGAAGGCAGGAAATATCTGACGGCTCCGAAAACGCCGGGGCTTCCGGCGGGGTGGGCGGCGGGCTTGTCTATGAGGGCAGCATGGATCTTCAATATGCGGAGAATTTTGCCGTGGACTACTATGAGGGCGGCTATACCCTGCTGACCGTAAAGGATGGGACCAGGATCTTGGTGGTCCCGGAAGAGGGAGAGATCCCGGAAGGATTGGAGGAGGGCGTGATCGTGCTGCGCCGCCCGGTCAGGAATCTTTATCTGGTGGCGTCCGCGGTAATGGACATGTTTGATGCGCTGGACGCCATAGACGCCGTTACGCTCTCCGGGCAGAAGGAGGAGGGCTGGCATATCGAAGCGGCGAGGGAGGCCATGGCCGCCGGCGATATGCTTTATGCCGGGAAATACAGTGAGCCGGATTACGAGCTTATCGTGTCGGAGGATTGTTCCCTTGCCATTGAGAACATGATGATCTCCCATTCGCCGGAAGTGGTGGAAATGCTGGAGAGTTTTGGGATCCCTGTCATGATAGAATATTCCAGCTATGAATCTCACCCCCTTGGCAGGGTGGAATGGATCCGGTTTTTCGGTGCGCTGGTGGGAAAGGAAGCCGAGGCGGAAGAGGCGTTTTCCAGGCAGGCGGCCGATCTGGCTGAAATAGAGGCGGAGGAAAAGACGGATAAGACGGTGGCCTTTTTCTATATCACCTCAAACGGCCTGGTCCAGGTGCGGCAAAGCTCCGATTATGTGCCAAAGATGATCGAGCTTGCGGGGGGCAGGTATATCTTCGGTCAGCTGGGGGATCCGGAGTCCGCCCGCTCCACTTTGAATATGCAGGTGGAGGAGTTTTACAGCGGCGCCAGGGACGCGGATTTCCTGATCTATAACAGCTCCATAGACGGGGGCGTTGGGTCTCTGGAAGAGCTTTTGGGGAAATGTGAGGTTCTGGAGGACTTTAAAGCCGTACAGCAGGGGAATGTCTGGTGTACCACGAATGAAATGTATCAGCAGTCCATGTCCATCGGCTATCTGATCCGGGACATACACAACATGCTTTTGGGAAAAGGGGAAGAGGAGATGACATTCCTTTTCCGCCTGGAATAAGGAGGCTTAAATACGGTGGATGGCAAGGCGAGATACCGGGTATCTTTTCTTCTGCTCGGAACATGCGTGATCGTATTCTGTATCCTGAATATATGTGTGGGGAGCGTGGAGATCTCCCCGCAGGATATTTTCAGGAGTCTCCTGGGGCAGGAGATCGGCCGGACGGCGGAGCGGATCCTTTGGGATATCCGGCTGCCCAGGACATTGGCCGCCCTGATCCTGGGGGGCGCCCTGGCGCTGGCGGGATATCTTTTACAGTCCTTTTTCCATAATCCCATCGCGGGCCCTTTTGTGCTGGGGGTCTCATCCGGGTCAAAGATGGCCGTGGCGCTGGTCATGGTGTTCCTGATGGGAAAGGCGGTCCGGGTCAGCGCGGCGGCGCTTATCACCGCGGCTTTCGCCGGTGCGCTGTTCTCCATGGGCTTTGTGCTTTTCATGTCCGGCAAAGTCCGCCAAATGTCGATGCTGGTGGTAAGCGGGGTCATGATCGGCTATATCTGTTCCGCGGTGACGGAGCTGGTAGTCACCTTTGCGGACGATGCGGACATAGTAAACCTCCACAACTGGTCGCGGGGCAGTTTTTCCGGCATGTCCTGGGATAATGTGGCGGTTATGGCCGTTGTGACGGCGGCGGCCTTTGCGGCGGTGTTCTGGATGGCAAAGCCTCTGGACGCCTATCGGCTGGGCGAGGCATATGCGCAGAATTCGGGGGTGGATATCCCTCTGCTGCGCGTGAAGATGGTCTTATTGTCAAGTATTTTGGCGGCCTGTACGGTGGCCTTTGCGGGGCCGGTCTCCTTCGTGGGGGTCGCGGTCCCTCATCTGGTAAAAAGCCTGTCTGGCTCCGCAAAGCCCATCTTCCTGATACCCGCGTGTTTCCTGGGCGGGAGCGCTTTTTGCCTGTTCTGCGATCTGCTGGCGAGAAACCTGTTCGCGCCTACGGAGATCAGCATCAGCACGGTCACGGCGGTCTTCGGCGCACCGGTGGTGCTGTGGGTCATGGCAAGGCGGAAGAAGGAGGACGTTCGGTGAGGGATCCCTATTTCTTTACGGAAAAAATGTGCGTTGGCCATAAAAGCCCGCTGATCGAGGATATCCGGATCCGCCTTGACAGGGGGGAAATATTGACCCTGATCGGGCCAAATGGGGCGGGAAAGTCCACAGTCCTGAAAAGTATTGCAAGGCAGATCGGGCTGATGGGAGGGGCGGTCTATCTGGACGGGCGCAGCCTGGAGCATATGTCCGGGGCAGAATTGGCCCGGAAGATGGCCATCGTCCTGACGGAAAGGCTGCGGACGGAAAGGATGACCTGTGAGGATGTGGCCGCCACAGGGCGCTATCCGTATACGGGGCATTTCGGTATTTTATCGGAGAAGGACCGCCGGGCGGTCCGGGAGGCCATGGAGCTGGTACATGTGGCGGAGATCCGGGATCAGGATTTCGGAAAGGTCAGCGACGGGCAAAGGCAGCGGGTCATGCTGGCGCGGGCCATCTGCCAGGAGCCGGAGATCATCATACTGGACGAGCCCACCTCCTACCTGGATGTAAAGTATAAGCTGGAGTTTCTGTCTGTCCTGCAGGAAATGCGCAAAAAAAGGGATCTGACGGTCGTCATGGCCCTTCACGAGCTGGATCTGGCGGCCAGGGTATCGGACAAGGTCCTCTGCCTGAACGGGAGGTATGTGGACAGATTCGGCAGGCCGGAGGAGGTATTTGAGCAGGGGTACATCAGCCGGCTGTTCGGCATATCCGCAGGCAGCTTTGACGAGGGAAACGGGAACATGGAGCTGGAGGCGGCGAAGGGGGAGGCGGAGGTCTTTGTGATCGCCGGGGGCGGAACGGGAAGGAATACCTACCGCAGCCTGCAGCGCCGGGGGATCCCCTTCGCCACAGGGATCCTGTTTCAAAACGACCTGGACTACCCCGTGGCGAGGGCGCTGGCGGCGGACTGTATCGCGGCGGAAAGCTTTGAGCCCATTTCCGGCGAGCTCCTTCTGGAGGCCAGGGAGAAGATGGAGACCTGTAAAAAGGTGATCTGCTGCAGGGAGGCTTTTGGAACCTATGAGGCCGCCAACAGGGAGCTGCTCGCCTTTGCGGAGAAGGGCGGGAAAACGGTGGAATGGCCGGGAGCGGAAAGGGGAGGTTGAAGATGGCGAAAGTGATCATGATCCAGGGAACAATGTCCAATGCCGGGAAAAGCCTTCTGACAGCGGGCTTGTGCAGGATCTTTAAGCAGGACGGCCATTGCGCGGCGCCTTTTAAATCACAGAACATGGCGTTGAATTCCTATATCACATCGGAGGGCCTTGAGATGGGCAGGGCGCAGGTGGTGCAGGCGGAGGCGGCGGGGATCGAACCGATGGTATGTATGAACCCCATTTTGTTAAAGCCAACGAACCATACGGGCTCCCAGGTGATCGTCAACGGGGAAGTGCTGGGAAACATGAGCGCCAGGGAGTATTTTGCCTATAAGAAGCAGCTGATCCCCCACATCAAGAGGGCTTTCCGCAAGCTGGAGGGGCTGGCGGATATCATTGTGATAGAGGGGGCCGGAAGCCCGGCGGAGATCAACCTAAAGGAAAACGATATCGTCAATATGGGGCTGGCGGAGATGGTGGACGCGCCCGTGCTGCTGGTGGGGGATATCGACAGGGGCGGCGTGTTCGCGCAGCTTCTGGGAACCCTGATGCTGCTGGAGGAACAGGAGAAGGAAAGGGTGAAGGGGCTGGTCATCAATAAATTCAGGGGGGATAAGTCCATCCTGGACCCCGGCATAGAGATGCTTCAGGAGAGGGGCGGGATCCCGGTGGCCGGGGTGGTTCCCTATATGGAGATATCCCTGGAGGATGAGGACAGCCTGACGGAGAGATTTGGCTGCAGGCAGGAGGGGCTTATAGATATTGCGGTGATACGTTATCCCAGAATATCAAATTTCACGGATTTCAATGTTTTTTCCAGGATCCCCGACGTGTCGGTGCGCTATGTGACAAGGGTGGAGGAACTGCGCCATCCCGACCTGATCTTTCTCCCGGGCACGAAGAACACGATGGGGGATTTGAAATGGCTGCGGCAGAACGGCCTGGAGGCCGCCGTAAAGAAAAATGGGGAGCGGATCCCCATCTTTGGCATCTGCGGGGGCTATCAGATGCTGGGAAGCCGTATCCAGGATCCGGACGGTGTGGAGGAAGGGGGCAGCATCCGGGGAATGGAGATGCTTCCGGTCACGACCCGGCTGTGGCGGGATAAGGAGCGCTGCCAGAGGTCGGGAACGGTCCATGAGCTGGGGGGCGTCCTGCAGGCGCTTTCGGGGCGGCCTTTTCGAGGCTATGAGATCCACATGGGCCGGACGGAGCCGGACAGCGGGGAAGGGGCGGCGGGCGGGGAAACCGGGCCCGCGGTGGTGTGTGACGGCCGGAACGTATATGGGACCTACATACACGGGTTGTTCGACTATGGAGATATGGCGGAGGCGGTGGCGGACGCGCTGGCCCAGCGGAAGGGAGTCCGTCTGGACGGGGACAGGACAGAGGATTATCAGTCCTTTAAAGAGAAGCAGTACGATAAGCTGGCGGATACGCTGAGAAAGTATCTGGATATGGAGAGGATTTATGGAATGCTCAGGGAGGCCCGTCTGGAATAAGTATACGGGCGGGGAGTTGGGAAAACTGACGGTGGCCGCACCGGATGAGGCGGCCAGGAAGCAGGTCTTGAAAAACTGGGACGGGATCGCGAAGCCCATCGACAGCATGGGGAGGTTTGAGGCCCTGACGGCGCAGATCGGCGGTATCATCGGTTCGGACCGGATCGATATCTCCAGGAAGGCGGTGGTCATCCTTTGCGCGGATAACGGTATCGTGGAGGAGAAGATCAGCCAGTCGGGGCAGGAGGTGACGGCGGCGATCGCCAGGGCCATGGCGCGGAAGCGGGCTTCCGTGTGCAGGATGGCGGCGGGGATCGGGGCGGACACCATACCGGTGGATATCGGCATGAACAGCCGGGAAGCGATAGAGGGCGTACTGGACCGGAAAGTGAGGCCCGGCACAAGGAATTTCAGGCGGGAGCCCGCCATGACGGAGGAAGAGGCGGTCCGGGCCATAGCCACGGGGATCGATATGGTGTATACTTGTAAGGAACAGGGATACACCATCCTGGCGACCGGGGAGGCGGGGATCGGGAACACGACGACCAGCAGCGCGGTGACGGCGGCCCTGCTGGGATGCGACGTAGACCAGGTCACAGGCAGGGGCGCGGGGCTTTGCGATGAGGGGCTGGCCCGCAAGCGGCAGGTTATTGCGGAGGCCATAGAAAAATATGGCCTGAAAAGCGCGGCTCCCCTTTCCGTCCTGGCCGCGGTGGGAGGGCTTGACATCGCGGGCCTGGCGGGGGTCTGCATCGGCGGCGCAATCTGCCGCGTGCCCATCGTGCTGGACGGCGTCATCAGCATGGCGGCGGCCCTTCTGGCGGAAAGGCTCGTCCCCGGTACAGCGGCGTATCTGCTCCCCTCCCATAAGGGAAAGGAGCCCGCGTCGGAAAGGCTGACGAGGGCGCTTGGCATGGAACCGGTCATAGACGGGAGGCTGGCCCTGGGAGAGGGGACGGGGGCGGTGATGATGCTGGCCCTGCTGGATATGGCTTTGCGCGTCTACAATGGGAGGACAGCCTTTATGGATCTTCAGATCGAGCCCTACAGGAGGTACCCGTAACATGATGGTATTGGTCGTCGGCGGCAGCGGCAGCGGGAAGTCGGCTTATGCGGAGCAATGTCTTGCCCGGCTCTCGGCGGGAAGGAAAAAATATTATCTTGCCACTATGCAGGTTTTTGACCGGGAAGGGCGGGAAAAGGTGGAAAGGCACAGGAAGCTCCGGGCCGGGAAGGGGTTCCTGACCATAGAGCAGCCCGCATCCATCTGCCGGGCGCTGGAGAAGATGGAGGCCGGCAGTGCGGCGCTGCTGGAATGTATGTCGAACCTGACAGCAAATGAGATGTTTTCGGAGGACCCCCCAAGGCATTGGGAGGCGGTAACGGACCAGATCGTCAGGGAGACCGGCCTGCTGAACAGGGGGCTGGAATCTCTTGTGATCGTCACAAATAACGTGTTTGAAGACGGCATTCTCTATGACGATACCACCATGGAGTACAGGAAGGCGCTGGGAAGCGTCAATGAACGGCTTGCGGCCATGGCCGACAGGGTGGTGGAGGTAGTTGTGGGGATCCCGCTTATCGTAAAGGAAAGAAACTGATATAAGGAAAGAAACTGATATGAGGATCATCAGGGCGATTGCCATTTCTTTTTCCATGTATTCCCGGATCCCTATGCCGCAGTTTGCGTGGAAGGAAGAGGATATGAAGTATACGCTGTGCTTTTTCCCCTGGGTGGGGCTTGTCACGGGGGGCCTGGTCTGGCTGTGGGGATGGCTGTGCGGCAGATACGGAGTGGGTGCGCTTTGCTATGCCGCGGCCGGCGCGGCCATCCCGCTGTTTGTGACGGGAGGGCTTCATGTGGACGGCTTTATGGACGCCATGGACGCGTTCCATTCCCTCCAACCCAGGGAGAAGAAGCTGGAGATCATGAAGGACGCCCATATCGGCGCTTTTTCCGTGATCATGCTGGCGGGGTACGGGCTCTTATACCTGGGGGCTTTTTCGGAGATCCGGGATGGGGCCGCATTAAAGATCTTTTGCGCGGGCTTCTTTTTGTCCCGCTGCCTCAGCGGGATCGGCGTAGTGTCTTTCCCATCGGCCAAGAAGGAGGGGCTGCTCCACACCTTTGCGGGCAGTGCGGACAAAAGGGCCGTAAGGGGGATCTTGTGCCTGCAGGCATTCATTTGTATTGGCTATATGCTCCTGCAGTCGGCCCGCGCCGGGTGCATCGTGGCGGCGGCCGCTTTTGCCTCCTTTGCCGCTTATTACCGGCGCTGTAAAAAGGAGCTTGGAGGGATCACCGGCGATACCGCGGGGTATTTTGTGGTGGTCTGTGAGGGCTGTATGGCGGCGGCGGCAGCCGTATGCAGTATCCTGTGGGGAGCCGGAGGAGGGATGGGGATATGAAACTGGTGATCGGCGGATATGCACAGGGGAAATTGGAGTTTGTCCAAAGGGAAGACCCGGCCCGCGGCGGTATCGTGCTGGACGGAAAGCTGTGCGGGATCCATGAGCTGCGGGGGGAGACGGTGATCGTGGACCATCTGCACGTTTGGGTGAGAGAATGCCTTGCGGGCGGCGGATGCCCGGAAGAAGAGATCGCCGCTTTTGTGGAGGGGCACCCGGACTGTATCCTTATCAGCGACGAGATCGGCAACGGCATCGTGCCCGTAGATCCCTTTGAGAGGGAATACCGGGAACGGACGGGCAGGATCCTGGTGGAGCTTGCCGGACAGGCGGAAGAGGTGGTGCGTGTGATATGCGGGATCGGGCAGAAGATCAAATAGGACTGGTGTTTATCAGGCATGGGGCCACTGCCTCCAACAGAGAGGGGCGCTATGTGGGAAAGACGGATGAACCGCTCAGCAGGGAGGGGCGAAGCGCGTTGCGCATGGCCGGGAGCCGGGGGATATATCCGAAGGTGGGGTATGTGTTTTCCAGCCCTATGAAGCGCTGCGTGGAGACAGCCGGGATCCTTTATCCTAAAATGAAGCCCATTGTCATCCCGGAATGGGAGGAAATGGATTTCGGGGCTTTCGAGGGGAAAAATTTCCGGGAGCTTAAGGAGGACAAACGGTATCAGAGCTGGATCGACAGCGGCGGAACGCTTCCCTTCCCGGAGGGGGAAAGCAGGGAGGAGTTCCAGCGCCGCTGCGACGCGGGGCTTCACAGGATGCTGGAAGTCCTTTCCGGGGCACCTGAGAAGCCGGAGGGGCGCAAAACGGCGGGGGCGGTCGTGCATGGCGGCACCATCATGGCGCTGTTTAGCCGATACGGCGGGGGAGATTATTTTGACTACCAGGTCCCAAATGGAGAAGGGTATCTCTGTACGCTCAAAGCCTGCGGGGGAAAGATTCAGATAACGGGGATCCGGAAGCTGCCGGAAAGGGAAGCGGGAGGTGCGGACAGGTTGTGAAGTATCATATTTTGGCGTTCCTTTTTGGGTTTCTTTTGGATCTGCTGCTGGGAGACCCCTATTCCCTGCCGCACCCGGTACGCCTGATCGGAAAGCTGATATCCGGGCTGGAAGAGAGGCTGCTTTGGAAGGCCGGAGAGCAAAGCGATAAGAGCAAGCTGAAAAGGGGGATCGTGCTGGCGGCAACGGTGCCCTCTGTCACGGCGGCAGCGGCGGCGCTGCTCCTGCTGGGGCATACAGGCTCCATCCCGTTTTTGGGGCGGCTGTGGAGACCGTCATGACCTATCAGATCCTGGCGGCAAAGTGCCTGAAGGTTGAGAGCATGAAGGTATACCGGCGCCTGAGGGAGGGGAACCTGGCGGAGGCCCGGAAAGCGGTCTCCATGATCGTGGGAAGGGATACGGAGAGGATGGATGAGGAGGGGGTCGCAAAAGCCGCCATAGAAACGGTGGCGGAAAACACATCGGACGGCGTGATAGCGCCGATGCTGTATGCGGCCGTCGGCGGCCCCGTATTGGGATTTTTCTACAAGGCGGTCAATACCATGGATTCCATGGTGGGGTATAAAAATGAGAAATATTTGTATTTTGGCAGGGCCGCCGCCAGGCTGGATGACCTTGTCAATTATATCCCCGCCAGGGTCAGCGCGGGCCTGATGATCCTTGCCGCGTACTGGGGAGGAAAGGACCTTTCGGGGAAGGACGCCCGGCGCATATATAAGAGAGACCGCCGCAGACACGCAAGCCCCAACTCCGCCCAGACGGAATCGGTGTGCGCGGGCGCCCTTGGGGTCCGGCTGGCCGGAGATGCCTTTTATTCCGGCAGGCTTGTAAAGAAACCTTATATAGGGGATGCGCTGCGCAGGGTGGAATACGAGGACATCCCGCGGGCCGTCCGGCTTATGTACCTTACGGCATGGCTGGGGGAGATCCTGTGCCTTATCCTGATGGGGGCGGCCTGGCTGGTCGGCGGGAGGATGTAGCGGAAAGAGGATGCAGTGGAAATATGAAAGGGATACATGGCGGCGATATATACAGGAACTGTGTGGATATGGATTTCTCCGTAAACGGGAATCCCCTGGGGATGCCGGAGACGGTGGCCGACGCGCTGCGGAGGGCCGTAGGGCGGTGCGGCTGCTATCCGGACCCGGAGGCGGAGGGGCTGAGGAGGGCGGTGGCCGCACGGCTTTCCGTGCCGGAGGAATATCTGCTCTTTGGGAATGGGGCGTCGGAACTGTTTATGGCCATCGTCCACGGGCTGAGGCCCCGCAGGATCTTGCTGCCGGTGCCCTCCTTTTACGGATATGAGTATGCGGCGGAGGCGTCGGGGGGAGAGACCGTCTATCATCTTCTGAGAGAGCAGGAGGGTTTCCTGCCGGGAGAGGGGCTTTTGGAGGCGTTGACCGAGGATGTGGATCTGCTGTTCCTGGCAAACCCCAATAATCCAACGGGCCGGCTTCCGGGAAGGGAATACCTGAAAAAATTGGTAAGCCTCTGTAAACGGAAAGGGATCACAGTGGTACTGGACGAATGCTTTATTGAATTCTGCGGAGGGGGCTGCTCCATGCTGCAGGAGCTGGGGACATATGGCAATCTGCTGATCGTCCGGGCATACACAAAAATATACGCGATCCCCGGAGTCAGGCTGGGGTATCTGCTGGGCAGCGACCCGGGGCTGCTGGAGAAGGTAGGGAGGCATCTGCCGGAGTGGAACCTTTCCGTTTTTGCGCAGGAGGCCGGTATCGCCTGTGCCGGGGAGCGGGAATTTGTGGAGAAAACGGCGGAGTTTGTAAGGGAGGAGAGACGTTTCCTGACGGACGGCCTCCGGCGGATGGGCCTGCGGGTGTTCCCGGGCGACGCGGATTTTATCCTGGTCCGCAGTGAAAGGCAGCTGTACCGGGAACTGCTAAGGCAGGGGATACTGATACGGGACTGCGGGAACTTCAGGGGCCTGTCCGGGGGCTTTTACCGGATCGCGGTAAAGGGCCGGGAGGAAAATGAGGCGTTGTTAAGGGCCATGGAAAGAATAACTGGAAAGAATATGTAAATGGAAAGAATATGTAAAATGGAGAAAATAAATAAAAAAATAAATACAATAGAAAAAACAAATCAAATAAAAAAAATAAATCAAATAGAACATCTGCTCCCGGAGGAGATCGAGAGGAGAAGCTTCCAGATCATTGGGGAGGAGCTGGAAAACCGGGGGATCCTGCTTCCCCGGGAACAGGAGATGATCACAAAACGGGTGATCCATGCCACGGCGGACCTGGACTATGTGCGGACCCTCTGCTATTCGGAGGACGCGGTGGCGACGGTAAAAAGGCTGATCCAAAACGGCGCGGACATCGTGACGGACACGAATATGGCCCTTGCCGGGATCAATAAAAAGGCATTGGCGGCCTTCGGAGGGGAAGCCCACTGCTTTATGGCGCTGGAGGAGACCGCCCGCCTGGCAAAGGAGCGCGGAATGACCCGCGCCGCCGTCAGCATGGAGCTGGCTGCGGAGCTGGAAAAGCCTGTCGTCTTTGCCATAGGGAACGCCCCCACCGCTTTGATACAGCTCTATGAAATGATAGAGAGAGGCGCCTTTCGGCCCGCTTTCATCATCGGGGTGCCGGTAGGGTTTGTCAATGTGGAGACGGCCAAGGAGCTGATCATGGAGACGGATGTGCCGTACATCGTAAACCGTGGGAGAAAGGGCGGAAGCAACGTTGCGGCGGCTGTCTGTAACGCCGTCTTGTATGAACTGGGAAGGAAATGACGAGCCATGCGATATGGATTTACCACCGGGAGCTGTGCGGCTGCGGCGGCAAAGGCGGCGGCCTGTATGCTGCTCACCGGCAGGGAAAAGAAAGAGATCACGATAGAGACCCCCAGGGGCATCCTGTATACGGCGCAGATCGTGGACATCGTCCGCAAGGAGAGGGAGGTGAGCTGCGCGGTGGAAAAGGATGGCGGGGACGACC
>CANPYT010000046.1 GCA_947588705.1 uncultured Acetatifactor sp.
CATGGGATTATTGCACAATGAAAGTCCAATAGAACTCCCTTAAACAAACTTACCAACCCATTTATTGACTAACACCTATATAAATATATAATCAAAATAGAAAGGATTTCCCGGCTTTCGCCCCCACATTTTAAGAAAGCCGGGAAACTTTTATGTAGATCTATAAAGAAGTTTCGCCTTCTTTTTTAAAGAGTTTGATCAAATGTGCCAGGAGAATCTGAGATTTTTCCGGCAGGTGATCTTGAAGCCACAGGAGGTCAGCCACCGTGCAGCTGCCAAAAAGATTTTGGTCCAGGTCTACTGTTTTCCCGCGGAGCTGAGTATGACCGAGCAGATAGTCTGTTGATACGCCGTAGAACTCTGCCAGCTGGACAAGCATGTTTGGATCCGGGTAATGCAGGCCGTTTTCATAGTTGCTGATGGTACCGGGGGCGCAGGAAAAATGTTCTGCTACCTCCTTTTGGCTGATTCCCATTTGCTGACGAAGAAATCTTAATCGATTTGCAAGCTCCATAAAATTGTCCTCCTTTGAAATGGATTAAAGTATGTGGGGGATGGCCAAAATGCAAAAGAATAATACACGGGTATAAGAAATTTCATATGGATGACAGCTAAAGTAAAACGCCAGACTGCGGAGCATGATACCCGACAGCCTGGCGCATTTATCTTCTGTACATTAAGATATTAACATAATCCTATATTGCTGTCAAGCATAAATCGCTTAAAATGAAAATCTTATTATGCTTTTATTCTTTTTGAATGCACTGTATACAATGTTGTATAAACGAGCCTTCCTTTTATATAATAGTGTCATTTTTTCACTTCGTCAATGAGCAAAATCGACAAAAAACAAAATAATTTGACATGACTATTGACATGTAGTAAAATAGAAATGCGTGAGAGGAGGTGAAGCGTTTGAGAGACAGCTACAAATTAGCTGACGCAGAACGTGAGGTCATGCGGGTGTTATGGAAAAATGGCGGCTCCATTCCTACAAGTGACCTGTTGGACATGATGAATAGCCGGGGAAAGAAGTGGAAAAGGCAGACTCTGAATACGCTGCTGGCCCGGTTGGAAGAGAAGGGTATTGTGAGCCGGCCGCGTGCCTTTGTGGAGGCCAAGGTATCTGAGAGAGAACTATTACAGCTGCAGACGCAGGAAATTCTGGACAATTTTTATGGCGGTAAGCTGAAAAATTTTTGTGCGGCCCTGATCGGCGACACAAAAATAGATGCAGAGGATGTGGACGATTTGAACGCGTTGATTGATGAACTTAAGAATAAGTAGAAAGGTAGCAGTATGGTATGAGGTATCTGTTATTAATGACCTTTGCGGGAAGCATTTTGTATCTGGGATATTTGTTGTGGATAAAATTATGCGGACGCTTTATAAATCAACGTATGCGCTATGGGGCTTTGCTCATCGTGTTGTTAGTGCATTTGATTCCGTTGGCGGGGCTGAAAGACTTTTACGATAGTATATTTACGCATGTTCCTTATTTAGGAATGGCCGAACGTACATGGTCTCCCGTCAGTATGGCGGAGATCGACACAGCTACAGAAGCCTATTTTACATCGAATTACGCTGTGTCGTTAATAATGGCGTTTACTTGGGTATTAGTGGGAATCCTGATCCTCATAAACAAATGCATATCCTACTTTCAGCTTCGGAAAAAATTGTGGAAATTGTGCCGGAAATGTGATTCTGAGCGGGTAATTGGTATTATCGAACGGCTTCGGAAGGAGTTTCATGTCAGGCAAAAGGTGAACGTTGTTCAGATCCGGGGAGACAGGAACACATTTACAATAGGTGTGTTTAAGCCGTTGATCATTCTTCAGGAAACATGTCCTGATCCAGACCTGGAGCTGATCTTAAGGCATGAGATGATACATATTGCCCGGAAAGATCTGGTGTTTAAGTTCTTGCTGGAAGTGCTTAGATGCTTGTATTGGTTCAACCCATTCACTTACTTTTTGAGTAATAACTTTGAGAAGGTATGTGAAGCGTCCTGTGACGAGATAGCTGTCCGCAAGCTGACAAAAGAGGAATGCGCGACGTATGCGAAGATAGTTGTGAAAAATACGAAGCGGAGTTCCGTAACATCATTGGGCAAAGCGTTGGCCGATGACCGTAGAAATGTAGAAGAAAGGATAAAAGTGATCATGAACAAAAGAAAGATAAAATGTTGGGAAAGACTGGTGGCAGTCGGTGTTTTTGTAGTTTTTATGATGGTAGATTCTCTTGCGGCCCTGGCATATCCGAATGTGTATCAGGTGAATAATGCCGAAGTGAATACGGCAGAAAAGGCCATTGTCGGTGAAAATACCTGGATGACAGTAGAAGTTTCCGAAACAGATGAGAATTTACCTGAGTTTGATGTGGTTTACGAAAAGGAGTTTGTCTCGCTGGATGGCGATATTGCGGAAGTGAGCGACTATGCGCCGATTAAGTTTTGCTTTAAGCACAAATGGGAGGACGGATATTTTCAAACTCACCTCAGGAATGATTCTGGCGGGTGCACAACAGATGTATATAAAGGGCAAAGATGTACCAGATGCAACACGATCAATTTAGGAGGATTATACGCGACGCACATATATACAACTTGCCCTCACTGAGACGGCAGGCAAGTGGCGTTGAGGATCAAGACCATATATTTATATCAAGGCAATATGCCAGATAATATATCAGGCAATACCTCAGGCGATATATTGAGGCAATATATTGAGACAATATATCAAATCTGTGCATCAAAATGATGCATTAAGCTGGAAGAGATGACGCTGTTCAGGCGCGATCTCTTCCATTTTCATTTGTTGCGGAATCAGAAACATAGGCGGAATCAGAAACATAGGCGGGATCAGAAACATGGGGCATGGGCTCCCGGAAAAGCACGGAAAGAGGAGCACGGACAGAGGAACGGAACAAGGTGCTAAAAACAGGGCTGCTGTTCCTATGGATCCTGAGATCTATTGGAACAACAGCCCCTTTGTTTTACGCTATTAAGTTATCCGGTTATAAAATATTACAGATAGCGGACGAAGATCCAGCTGCCGACCCACTCTGAGGTGCTGTAATTATACAGCCGTTTGTATAACTTGTTGCTTTCGATCTTGTAACGCCACGCAACATAATCAGACATGGGCATTACAACTTCATCTGCGCTGGCAGCGGCCTGGACAGGAAGAGAAAATGCCGGGCATGTCAAAATGGACAAAGACATGCACAGAGCGCCTGTTACTGCTGCAAACCGTTTTAGTACTTCTGTTTTCTTCATTGGTAGTTACCTCCATGATATAATATTATTGTAGATCTTTATATATAGGCATGCCGGGAAGAAAATACTCCAGCGAGCCTACATTTTCTAAAAATAAATCACCCATGTAAATATCGTAGGAACCGTCTGCCTTTTGGACGGCGTATAGTGTTTCCTGGTCCCCAAAAGTGTTTTCGGTGTTAAAGGACGCGGTGTACAGGCCCTCAAAGGTAAACAGATAAGATACCAGGTACAGCGATGCGGTCAAGATAAATATGCCTGCGGCTAAATGTTTTCCGCTCTTGCCCTGCGCGTTCAGCATCATATCTGTACGTCGGCTTAGGGTGCCGTTTTCATCTTTTGCCAGCGAGAGCATGGAACCGGAAGGAGGTGTCAGGTTGGAGTCCAGGGCCATATCGGCTACATGTACTAACGTGGCCAGATACTTTACCGTTTCCTCTCGGTTTCCCTGAACCAGAGAATGGTCGATCCGCATTTCCAACAACAGCTCTACCTGTTTCCGCAGCCTGCGGCAGGCTGGATTCCACCAATAGAGTATGGATGAAATGCGGACAAAGAATTTGACTATAAGGTCGTGATAATGATGATGCGCTATTTCATGGCGAAATACATAGTGCAGGTCTTCCGTGGTCAAAGCCATCTCTTCCGGCAACAAGATGCAGGGCCGGATAAGGCCGTACAAGCGCGGCACTCCAACGCCCTTTGTAAGGATGACCCGAAATTTGGCTTTCTGCTCTTTCCGGATATCGGCGAGAATGGAAGCATAGGGTTCCATGTTTGTGACGTCTATTCCCCATTTGGCCACGTAATTGTGCAGCTCATAGCATTCCCGAAGATAAGGGCAGGAAGCGACAATGCCTCCTGCCAGCCATATAAGCTCCAATATGTTCCAAAGGGAAAACCGCAGTCCGTTCAAAACAAAAAAGTGGTGCCGAACAGACATGACGATCATAGAAAGAAAACGCGGCAACTGTAAATTCCTGGCAAAAGGTAACTCAAAGGGAAACAGAAATCGTACCAGGGTCAAAAATATAAAGGCAATCATCACCTTATAACCGACGGCCAGGAGTACCTTCTGCCGACGAAAACAAAAGGACATAACGATCATGATAAGATTGCTGGCGAGTATCGACATCAAAACAGTTGAAAAAGAATAGTTCACTGCTGCCACCTCTTTTGTGTAAGAAACTCACATTTTACCTTCTAAGTCCTTCAGGATATCCTGCAGCCTGGAGATCTCCGCGCGCATCTGCTCGGGTGACTGGTCTACATCCAGAATGGCGGCGCACAGATCGGACTTGGAAATTACGTTTTTAAAATTGGCGTAATCGTTTGCAAAATTGTTCTTTATGACTTCTTTGGACTTGGGGGTTGGCCGGTAAGTCCTGCTGAGTACCTTGCCGCTGTGTGTGACTCCTGCCACTTCAACCAGGTTGTCCTTCAAAAGCTTGCGGAGCACGGCGATGACTGTGCTCTGGGTCAGGCCCTTCTGCTCATTTACGATATCTGTCGAAGTCATATCCCTGTTGGTCTTCCATAAAATGTTCAACACATCAAGTTCTCTTGGATTCAATTGTGCCATAAGCTTACCTCCCTACTGGCTTTATCTCCCTGACTGATTTACCTTCATTATATTGTAGATTTCCTGATAAGTCAATATAATTATGTCGCTGAACTGTTGCGAAAAATAAAAGAATCACGTTGTAACATTTGCCATTATCTGTTAAACTAGGATAGAGTACGGAAAAACCTTTCGACAGGCGAGTGGAAAGCCTGTTTATGGTGGGATGGCACGGTTTATAATAGAGAGAAAGGGTGGCGTAAATGGAACAACTGGCAATATTTGGCGGCACACCTGTGCGGGAGAAGCCGATATATTATGGAAGACAATGTATTGAGCAGGACGATATTGAGGCTGTTGCGGAGACTTTGAAGAGTGATCTTATCACTTCCGGCCCCAAAGTGCAGGCTCTGGAAGAGAAGCTGTGTGAAGTGACGGGGGCCAGATACGCGGTGGTGGTGGCAAACGGTACGGCCGCGCTGCATCTGGCCGCGCTGACAGCGGGATTTCAGGAAGGGGATGAGGTGATCGTCAGCTCTATCACGTTTGCTGCGTCCGCTAACTGTGTGCGGTATTGCGGCGCTATGCCGGTGTTTGCGGATATTGATCCCGAGACGTATAACATAGATCCGGAATCGGTGAGAAAGCAGATCAGTTCCAGGACCAAGGGGATCGTGGCAGTGGATTTTACGGGACAGGCGGTGAAACACGACGCCCTCGCAGAGATCTGCCGGGAAAAAGGTCTTCTCTTGATTGAGGACGCCGCCCATGCCATCGGGACAAAGTACAAGGGCCGGCCGGTGGGAAGTATTGCGGATATGACCTGCTTTAGTTTTCATCCGGTAAAGACGGTTACAGGCGGGGAGGGCGGCGCGATCACCACCAATGACGAGCGGCTATATCGCAGGCTGATGCGCCTGAGGAGCCACGGGATCACGCGGAACAGGGAGGAAATGCTGCATCCCACAGACGCGCTCTGGTACAATGAGCAGGTGGAACTTGGGTTCAACTATCGAATGACCGATTTTCAGGCGGCGCTGTTGTTGAGCCAGCTGGGCAAGCTGGAGAAGTTTTCTGCCCGCAGGAAAGAGCTTGTGAAGAAATATGACCGGGAGTTTTCCCAGATGCCGGAGCTGATCGTGCAGAAAGAGATCCCGGAGTCAGACACGACCCGGCATCTCTATGTGATCCGGCTGAGGCCGGAACGGCTGACCTGTGACAGGAGACAGTTCTTTGACGCGCTTTATGCGGAAAATGTGTGCCCGCAGGTACATTATCTGCCGGTCTACTGGCACTCGTATTATGAGAAGCTGGGATATAAGAAGGGGATCTGCCCCAATGCGGAAGAGTATTATCGGTGGTCGATGAGCATTCCCCTTTATTATTCCCTGACGGACCAGGAGGCGGATGACACGGTCAGGGCCGTGAAGAAGGTCGTGGAATACTATCGAAAATGAGCGGGGGCAGCCGTCCGGGGGCAAAAGGGGCGGCGTGTGTGAGGGCGGCTGAACGGCTGCGTGACGTGAAGCGTGGAGCGTGGAACGTATGCGGACCGCAGGCTGCATGTAAGGAAAGGCGGACAGATGGACAGGGTGGCGGTGTTGATCCCATGTTATAATGAGGAGCAGACGGTTGCGAAAGTGGTGCGGGACGCGCGAGACGCGCTGCCGGAAGCGACGGTGTATGTCTATGATAACAATTCAACGGATCGGACGGCTGAGCTTGCTCGGGAGGCCGGCGCCATAGTCCGCCATGAGTACAAGCAGGGTAAAGGGAACGTGATCCGCAGGATGTTCCGGGATATCGACGCGGAATGTTATCTGATGCTGGACGGGGATGACACATATCCCCTGGAATGCGCCCGGGAACTGGTGGACCGGGTGTTGGAGCACCATGCCGACATGGTGGTGGGAGACAGGCTGTCTTCTACTTATTTCCGCGAAAACAAGCGGCCTTTTCACAATTTTGGGAACAGCCTGATGCGGGCGGGCATCAATTGGCTTTTTCATTCTGATATCAGGGATATCATGACGGGATACAGAGCTTTCAGCTATGGGTTTGTCAAGACGTTCCCGGTGTTTTCGCAGGGGTTTGAGATAGAGACGGAAATGACCATTCACGCGGTAAATTATAATATGCAGGTGGAGAACGTGGTGGTGCCTTTTCGAAACCGGCCGGAGGGGAGCGTGTCAAAGCTGAACACGTACAGCGACGGCATACGGGTGATCCACAAGATGCTGCAGCTGTACAGAAACTACAGGCCGCTTCGATTCTTCACAGGGATCTGTATAGCGCTGGTGCTGGTGGCGGCGGTGCTCATGGCTCCTGTGGTGGCGGTGTATCTGGAGAGTGGGCTGGTGCCAAGGTTCCCTACGCTGATCGTGTGCGGTTTTATGGTGCTGGCCGGGCTCCAGGCTTTTTTCGCGGGTATTATCCTGGAAATCATGGCGGAGAAGGACAGGCGTGATTTTGAGTACAGGCTGAACAGGGTCAGCGCTGAAGAAAGAGAGAAGGCAGGGGAACGGCATGAAAGCGGAAAAGTATGAAGACCCGGTTGCGGGAATTTATCTGCGCCCGATGGGGTATGAGGACACCGACCGGATCGTCAGATGGCGGAACAGTGACGCCGTGCGCAGGAATTTTGTTTATCAGGAGCTCTTTACGAGACAGAGCCATGAGAGCTGGATCCGGAATATGGTGGAGACGGGCAAAGTGGTGCAGATGATCATCTGCGAACGGGAAAAGGATACGCCGGTGGGCTCTGTGTATATCCGGGATATTGACAGGCGGCATGGCAAGGCGGAGTACGGTATTTTTATCGGCGAGGAGGCGGCCAGGGGCCGGGGCATTGGCACGGCGGCGGCCAGGCTGATGCTGGAGTATTGCTTCCGGGAGGAAAAGCTGCATCGAGTGTATCTCAGGGCATTTGCATCAAACATCCGTGCTATCCGCAGCTATGAAAAGGCCGGTTTTGTGAGGGAAGGATTGCTGCGGGATGATGTGTGCATTGACGGGGAGTATCGGGATATGGTCTGGATGGCTGCGATCTGCCCGGAGGGAGGCCGCTAAAGACCATTACAAATTGAGAAAAGAGGAACCCTTTTTATGAAGAAGATCAGTTTTGTTATTCCATGTTACCGTTCCGAAAAGACTCTTTCCGGCGTGGTGGCGGAGATAACAGAAAAGATGAAAACACTGGATGCCTATGAGTACGATATCGTTTTAGTGAATGACTGTTCGCCGGACGGCACCCTGGAAGTGATCCGGGAGCTGTGCCGGGAAAATGACAAGATAAAGGGGATCGATTTTGCCAAGAATTTCGGACAGCATTCCGCACTGATGGCGGGGCTGCGGTATTCGGACGGAGATTATGTAGTGTGTCTGGATGATGATGGGCAGACGCCGGCGGACGAGGTGGATAAACTGCTCCGGAAGCTGGAGGAGGGTTATGACGCCGTATATGCCAAATATGATCACAAGCAGCATTCCACATTCCGCAATTTTGGCAGCAGGCTCAATGAACGCATGGCGCGGATGATGCTGGGAAAGCCGAAGGAGCTGTATGTTTCCAGCTATTTTGCGGTGAAGCGTTTTGTAGTTGAGGACATGGTGCGGTATGAAAATTCTTATCCCTATGTGATCGGCCTTGTACTGCGGAGCACCGGCAATATTGCCAATGTGCCGGTGCATCACAGGGAGCGGGAGGTGGGAACTTCCGGATACACATTGAAAAAGCTGACAGGGCTGTGGTTCAACGGGTTTACGGCTTTTTCCGTGAAGCCTCTGCGGATCGCCACGGCTGTGGGGGCCTTCAGCGCTATGGCCGGCTTCTTTTATGGGCTCTATACGATCATAAAGCGTCTGGTCAACCCGGCTGTTCCCATGGGTTTCAGCTCCACTATGGCCGCCATCGTTTTCTTCGGTGGCATGATCATGCTGATGCTGGGCTTGATCGGGGAGTATATCGGGCGTATTTATATCAGCCTGAACAATTCGCCCCAGTATGTGATCCGGGAGAGGATCAATTTCTAAGGGAAGGGTCTTATGGACAAGTTTTTACAATGGTGGAAAAGAGATAAGAGGTATGTTACCCTGGTGAAGTCCGTGCTGCTGGCCGCTTTGCCTGTGGTATGCTGTCTGGTATACTGCGCGGCCCAGGGAAAGACGGTGGGCCAGGTTTACCTGCCGGCGTCGGAATGGAACGACGAGCTTTTTTATTATAAACAGGTGGAGGGCATTATCCATTACGGATATCCGCAGGGATACTTTGGATTCAATGAGAGTCACGCGCTAAAGCTGTCATTTGCCGCCTGGAGCCCGGTGCTGGTATTTCCCTGGGTGATATGGGGATTGGTTTTTGGATGGAATCTTTTGTCGCCTGTTTTGTGTAACATTTTCCTGATGGCGCTGTGCTGTTTTTTGTTTGTATGGCTGGTGAAGCCTGACTGGAAACAGATGGGGATCCTGGTCTTTCTGTTCTGTCTCTATTATCCCTTTGTCCGTTATATGCTTTCGGGTATGCCGGAAGTGATCTGCTTTACCATGGTGATCCTTTTTTACGGGCTGGCGATCAATTACCAGAAAGGGGAAAAGGCTTATAAACTCGCCCTGTTGTTTATTATGGCGGGCATAATGGCCCTGATGCGTCCCTATCTGATCCTCTTTATGCTGCTTCCCATGTATTTCTGGGTGAAGAGGAGCGGTGCCAGGGGCCTGGCCGGCTCTGTGGCGGTGCTGGGAGCGACCGGAGGACTGTATGCGGCCATCAAGCATTATCTTGGAGCCGAGTATTTTACCCCGCTGTTTTTTACGGACTGGATCACGGCATTTTTTGAGCGGGGTATTCTTGGCGGCCTGCGGTTTACGCTGGGAAAATTGCGGAACACGGGTGTCCTGTTTCTACGGTACGGCTTAGAAGGATTTCGGTCGGGCATGGCGGCGGGGGCTTTTTTTGACGGATATCTGGCGCTTCTGGCTGTGCTGGCCGTCCAGAGCATTCTGGATTATCGAAAGATACGGCCCCTGACCAGGCTGGGAAGGGCAGGGAAGGGAAAGGCGGCTGCGGCAGCCCCGGAAGATAAAGCGGAACCGGAAATGACGCAGGACGAGCAGAAAAAGATCCGGGACCGACTGATCGTGGAAGCGCACCTGGCGCTGTGCTATGTGGCCATGGTGACAGCGGTTCTTTTGATGTATAAGCTGACGGAGGGGAGCAAACATCTGCTGACCTTTATGGCGGCGGGGATTTTTATTGTGGCGCTGATGGAGACACGTTTTTATAAAAAGGCGGTGTTCCTTGGGGCGGTCTTTGTGTTTTTTTATTCTTACAAGGCGGTCTCGGCCTATGATTATCAGGTGCCGTTTGCGACGGAACCGTTGAGACAGCAGGTAGAGGAATGGACGGGCTCCCTGGAGGGATCTATGGAGCTCTGCCGGGAGAATGCGCCGGGGTTTGAAAATGTGGTTATCTGGGTCACGTATGACAATACGCCGGACGGGGCGGCAGCCACAGCCTGGCAGTTATTGTATGGCCTGCCGGAAGGCTATGGGATCAGCTGTTGCGAACCGGAATTTGTACTGCAGAATTTTGATTCCCTGAAAAGCAGGTATCTCTTCTGCCCTTCAGGCGGGCAGATCGATGTTAGGTGCCGGGAGGCGGGATATGCACAGATCCGGAGAGACAAAACGGCGGTGCTGTATCGCCTGGATGAAAAAGAAGATTGATAACGCGGAAAGGTAGTGGGAGCAGAAGGAACGGATATGCAGGATTTCTGGAAAAAACGGGGGAATAGTATATTTTTTGGCGTCTTGTTTTTGGGGTATCTGGCTGTGACGCTGTTTCTGTTCCACAGACAGACAGTGGGGTATGGGGGCCGTTATGTGTCTGATATGCCATCCTATCTTCTGGAGGTGCAGGGAATCCCCTCTGGGTATGATTTCCCTTATCCGGTCATGTTTTGGATCGCAAGGTTTTTGGATCTCTTTACCACCACGGAACATGCGCTGGCGCTGACAGTAACCGGGCTTAACGGACTGACCGCTTTGGTCCTGAAGGTTTATTTTGACAAATATCTGGAGGTGCGGGAGAAGGGGCCCTGGAAGGGATGCCTTTCCACTTTGCTTTTGTTTTCCGTGCTCATGGCGTCCATGCTGTATCCGCTTCATTATCTTGGACGGTACCATGACGCGGCGGAAGAATTTTTGTATCGCTATCGGGGGGTTTTTACTCCAAATCCATGGCATAATGCCACTTTTCTGGCGGCGCGGCCCTTTTCGGCGGCAGTTTTTTTCCTGTGTGTCGATATCCTGGGAGATTACGAGAAAGAGGACCGGTGGCTTACCAAAAGGAAGCTTGCGTTTTCCGCTCTGCTGCTGGCCGCGACCATGACAAAGCCCAGCTTTACGCTGGTGCTGTCGGCTGTATGCGGTATGATTATGCTGTGGCGCCTTCTGCGGGGCCGGTTCCGTGGATGGAAAGCCTTTTTGCAGTTCGGCATCACGTTTCTCCCTGCTTTTGCGGATCTGTTGTATCAGTACCGCGGTGTGTTTGTGGGGCAGATCACGGAGGAGGAGAGCAAGGGGATCGGCTTCGGTTTTTTAAGCGCATGGAAAATGCTGACGGATAATGTTCCTATGGCGATCCTGCTGGCAATATTGTTTCCGCTTGCGGTGCTTTTGTTCCGGCGCCTGAAGGTCAGGCAGGAGCCAGGGCTCCTGTTTGCCTGGCAATTTTGGGGAGCGAGCCTTGTAATGCTGGCGGTTTTGTACGAAAAGGGGTATCGGATGCAGCATGTAAATTTTGCATGGGGCTATATGTACGGTCTCTTTTTCTTATACGTGACAAGCCTGCTGGCATTGGCCCGGGAGACGGGAAGGGGGGGACAGCCCCGCTGGCAGCTGGGAATACAGTGGACCCTGTTTGCCGTGCATATGGTGTGCGGACTGGATTATTTTCGGGTGATGCTGGGCGGCGGCCTTTTTTCATAGGCCGGCGCCGGTATGGGCCGCGGTGAGGAGAGTGGCAGAGGTGGAGGAGAAAAGGCTCGGAGAGAGCGCTTTTGCATTTGTCAATAGATGGATAAACAAGTGGGATAGGGCTTCGCTATGGCTGCTGGGATTTTTTTTTCTGGCGGGAAGCCTGCTCCCCTGTCTGATCTTGGGGGAGGGCAGTGTGTTCCCGGTGCATGACCAGCTGGACGAGACTTTGTTCGTCTATGTCCTGAACGGAAAGTATATGGGAACCGGAACGGAAATATTTCCGGAGCTGCTTGACGGTGTAAACGTCAGCGGGATGCAGCCGTCGGCGGTGCTGTTTGTGCCTTTATACCGGATGCTTCCAGTATTTGCCGCTTTTCTTGTGCAGTGGGCGGTCGTTCTTGCATCCGCATATTTTGGAATGTATGCCTGTGTAAAGGAGATCTGCGGCAGCAGCATTCTGGCGGCGGTGGCGGCGGGATGGTTTTGTATGCTTCCGAGCCCGCCGGTCTACGGGCTTTCCGTGACGGGCATCCCTATGCTTTTATGCTGTGTGTTATGGCTTTTCCGAAAGAAACATCGGATCCTCAGCTTTGCGCTGATCCTGCTGTTTGGCCTGACTACACATCTGGTGCTGACAGGATACGCGGCGCTGGCACTTTGGGGCCTGGCCCTGGTATGGGAAGAGATACGGCATAGGGGAAGGAAGCGGCAGGGAAGATGGCTGCCCTGGATAGGCATGGGATGGCTGACGGGCATTTATATTTTTGTAAACAGAAGCCTTTTCTGGGAGCTGATCCTGAAAAACGGAAGTTATGTCAGCCACAGGGAAGAGCTTGTGAATCAGGCCATGCCTTTTTGGAAGACGGTGGGCAGTGTCTTTTTGGACAGTGCGCAGCACGCGGAATCCTTTCATCGGTATTTTATCCTGCCGATCCTGATATTGCTGGCTGTGGGCGGATTTCGCTGCCGCAGGGCGGAGGACGCCATGCGGCGGCGGTACCGGGCGGCTCTGGGCGGAATGGCAGCCCTTGTCCTGATCGCGGTATTTTACGGGATCTGCAAGTGGCAGCCGGTTGTGGACTGGAAGAACAGCGTCAGCGGTTTCCCGCGGTATTTCCAGGCGGAGCGGTTTTACTGGCTGTACCCCGCCGGCTGGTGCCTGGAATTGATCCTGTGTTTTTCCCTCTGGTGGGATTTCCCTTATGGGGGAAAGGGAGAATGGCAGGGCCGGCTGAACGCTTCTTTGGTGAAGCTGCTGGTGCTGGCGGTGATATTTCTGCCCGCCTGGAAACAGCTGAAGGAAGAAACCTATCTGTTTTTGAATATAAACCAGATGAACAATGGCTCGGAGGTGACGGGATATATTTCCTGGGAGAGCTACTACGCGGAAGATCTGATGCAGGAGCTGGAAGATGCCATAGGACGGGATATGGCTTCCTACCGCGTGGCAAATCTCGGGATAAGCCCTGCGCCCGCGCTGATGCATGGCTTCTACACGGTGGATGGTTATTCCAACAACTATCCGCTGGAATATAAGCATCGTTTCCGGAGGGTGATCGCGGCCGAACTGGGAAAAAATGAGGCGGTAAGGCAGTATTTTGACCAGTGGGGCAGCAGGTGTTATCTCTTTAACAGCGCTTCCGGTACAAGCTGGATGCTGGGGAAAAGGCAGCAGGTCATATACGAGGATCTGGAATTTGATATGGATGCGTTGCGGGATCTGGGGTGCGAATATGTGTTTTCCTGTGGGCTGATCCGGAATGCGGAGGAGCTGGGAGCGGAATGCCTGGGCTATTTTGAGACGGATTCCAGCTACTGGGGAATATGGCTTTATCAATTATGAGTATTTTCTTAATTTTTTCTTGAAAATTTTGGGATTGCCTTGTCGGGAGAAAAGTTTGTGATAAAATTTATTCTGATATGGTGAGAAGAAATGGCCGCTGATGAGGCGGAATAAGCGGGAATATGAGGAAAGGGTCTCGATGAAAAAACGGAAGGAAGGCAGGATCTATGTCTGCCACACATATTATCACGCATATATTTCTTTTTTAAAGGAGTTGGCCCTGCCGAAGGAAGAACAGGGGAAAGCGGACCTTGTATTGTCTACCATGTCTACCAACTTTGAGGACTTAAAGAGCCGGGTGGAAAGTACCGGGCTTTTCAGGAAGGTGTTCCTGTTTGAGGAAAAGCGGGAAGATGCTTTCCCTGAGCTGCTCCGCTGGAGAAAGGGGGGCGGCGGATTTCTGGGAAACCTTTACTGCCGTATCCGCTTTACAAAGCTGTATGCGCGTCTGGAGGCGCCGTATGTGCCGGTAGACTTCCGGGAATACAAAGACATTTACGTGTATTGTGACTCGGATCCCATCGGCTATTATCTGAACCAGAACCGCATTTATTACCATGCCCTGGAGGACGGGCTGAATTGCCTGAAGAATTTTGACGCCGCCCGCTATGACAACAGGGGGCATTTCAGATGGAAAGCATTTCTGTCCAGGTATCTGAATCTGATCTTTGTACAGAACGGGTATGGGAAATACTGTCTGGATATGGAAGTCAACGACATCGCGGCGATAGCGTATCCGTGTCCAAGGTATATTGAACAGCCCAGGCAGGCGCTGGTGGACAGGCTGACGGACAGTGACAAGGAACTGATCCTGAAAGCCTTTGTACGGGATAAGGAACGCCTGGAACAGCAGTTGGCGGAGAGCGGCAGGATCAAGGAGAAAATATTGATCCTGACAGATCCTCTATGCACTCTTGAGATCAGGGAGCGGATCTTTCGGGATATTATAGGGCGCTATGAAAAGGAGGGAACCATTTTCCTGAAGCCCCACCCCAGGGATGAACTGGACTACCGGAGGCTCTTTCCGGAGTATCCTCAGTTTGACGCGACGGTGCCGATGGAGCTTTTGGGGTTCTTTCCGGGGATCCGATTTAAAAAAGTGGTAGGCGTCCTGACGGAGATGAAGGCCATTTCCTTTGCGGATGAGATCGTGCGTCTTGGCGAGGATTTCATGGACAAGTATGAAGACCCGCTGATACACAGGCAGAATGAACAGATATAGCGGGAAGCGGAGGAAACGTTTTGATCAGAATATTGAAGAAACTCCGGGTCCTTCTGGACGGGAGACAAAAGAGGACAATGGCGGGCCTGATGGTGCTGATGGTGATCGGCGCCTTTTTGCAGACGGCCGGGGTGGGAATGCTGGTGGAGGTAGTAAACGTGGTCATTGACCCGGAAGCGGTACAGAACAGCCGGACGGTGTCCATGGCCTATGACCTGCTGGGCAGTGAAAGCTATCGGGATTTTTCCCTGACGGTGATGGTCCTGCTGATCCTGACCTTTGTGGTGAAGAATTTGTTCCTGTTCGTACAGCAGAAGTTGACGCTGGCCTTTGTGTACACAAATCAGTTCCGCACTTCCGAGCGGATGATGCGCAATTTCCTGCGGCGGAACTATGAGTTCTACCTGAGTGCGGACACAGCGGTGGTGCAGCGAAGCATTACCTCGGACGTGAACAATATGTATGCGCTGATCCTGGCGCTTCTGCAGATGATGTCGGACGGTATCGTCTCTCTGTTTATCGTGGGTTATTGTTTTGCAACGAACGGTGTTATGACGATGGTTTTGGCGGTGGTGATGGTGGGCCTGATGCTGCTTGTCAAAAAGGTGCTGAAGCCTATCATGTACAAAGCCGGAAAGGACAATCAGGATTATTACAGCAAGCTGTTTAAATGGATCTCCCAGACAGTGCAGGGGATCAAAGAGGTAAAGGTCAACGGCAAAGAGCGCTATTTTGTGGGGGAATATATCAAGTGCGGAAAGGGCTATGTGGATGCGGTGCAGCGCTACAGCCTGTACAATAACATTCCGAAGCTGCTGATGGAAACAGCCTGCGTGATGGCGATGGTGGGGTATATGATCTTTCAGGTGCTGTCCGGGGCCTCTACGGAGAATATGCTGGGCGTCCTGTCTACTCTGGCCGCCGCGGCTTTTGTTTTGCTCCCCTGTGTGAACCGCATCAATAACCAGGTAAATTCTATTGCGTATTTCGAGCCTTTTTTCATGGGGGTCAGCGACAATCTCCAGGACGAGATACGGGGAGAAAAGGTGGATATGTCTGTCTTTGGGGAAAGCGCGGAGAAGATGCCCGTGACGAAATGTATTCAACTGAGGAATATTACTTATGCGTACCCCAACACGGACAGGCTGATCTTCGACCATGCGGACCTGACGGTTCCTGTGGGGGCCTCTGTGGGCATCGTAGGCACTACCGGGGCCGGCAAAAGTACAGTGGTAGATATCCTGCTGGGGCTTTTGAAGATAAGAGAGGGTGAGATCCTGGCGGACGGAACGGATGTCCGGGAGAATTATCGGGGATGGTTGAAAAATGTGGGATATATTCCACAGATGATCTATATGCTGGACGATACGATCCGCAGTAACGTGGCTTTTGGCGTGACGGATCAGGAGATCGACGAGGACAGGGTTTGGGAGGCGCTGAGGGAGGCGCAGCTGGATGAGTTTGTGAAGTCGCTGCCGGAAAGTCTTGACACGGGGATCGGGGAGCGGGGCATCCGCCTGTCCGGCGGACAGCGTCAGAGGATCGGTATTGCCAGGGCGCTCTACCGGGATCCGGAGGTGCTGGTGCTGGATGAGGCAACCTCGGCGGTGGACAATGAAACGGAAGCGGCCATTATGGAGTCCATCAATCGATTCCAGGGGAGAAAAACGCTGATCATTATTGCCCACAGGCTCCAGACCATTGAAAAGTGCGACCTGGTGTACCGGGTGGAAAACGGAAAGGCTGTTCTGGAGCGGGGCAGACTGCCGGAAGGGATGGAATGATGCGCCTGAGTGTCATTGTGCCGGTCTATAACATGGCGGCGGAGGGAAAACTGAATCACTGTCTGGATTCGCTGGTGGGCCAGACGATAGAGGATTATGAGATCCTGGCCGTGGACGATGCCTCCACAGATGGCTCCTTAAGGGTTTTGCGGGAATATGAGCAGAGATATCCTGGGAAGGTGAAGGTTCTCACGTATCCTGTAAACCGTCGTCAGGGGGGCGCGAAAAACGAAGGGCTGAGAGCGGCTTCCGGGGAGTGGATCGGATTTATAGACAGCGATGATTGGGTGGCTCCGGATTATTTCGAGAAACTCCTGAGACGTGCGGAGGAGACCGGCGCGGATGTGGTGGGGTGTGATTACAGCCTGGTGACGGCCTATACTTTCCAAGTGGGGCAGGTGGTCCCAAACAACGCTTCCGATCAGACGGGGGTGCTGGACGAGGAGCGCTATCGGAAGCTGATCCTCCGGCCGGGCAGCATGGTGGTCAAGATCTACCGGGGAGATGTGATCCGCCGGAACGGCCTCTGTTTTCCGGAAGGGATCTTTTACGAGGACAACTGTGCGGGTTCGGTGTGGTCGCTGTATTTTCGCCATTTTGAGAGAGTGGAGGAGCCGCTCTACTACTATTACCAGCACTCGATTTCCACAGTGCATCGGGTGACGGTGGAAAAATGCAGGGATCGGATGGCTGCGGGCCAGCGTATGCTGGCGGAGATGAGACAAAGGGGATTTATGGATAGATACCGGCCGGAGGTCGAGTACCGGTTCATCGAATTATATTTTGTAAACACGTTGTTTTCCTATATGGCAGGTGTGAAGAAAAAGAAACTTTCTTTTGTGAAGGAATTGTGGAAGGGCATGACGGATGTATTTCCGGATTTTGCCCGGAATGATTATTACCTCCGGTACACAGGGGCGGAGGAAAAGCGCATGATCGCGCTTCTCGGGCGCTCCGCCGCAGGATTTTACTGGTACTACAGAGGGCTTTGGCTGTACAGGAAACTGCGGGGAACAAGGAGGCGGCGGGGGCAGGAATGAAGATCGGGGATCGGAGACAACGGAATATTATATTTGCGTTTTGCATACTGCTGCTCTTTCTGTCGGCGCCTTTGACGATGGATTATATGGTGGCAAGTGACAGGCTCAGCCTTTACTTTCTTGACATTCCGGGTGTGCGGGGGCCTTTTTTGTGGCTGCCGGTGTGGCTGAACAGGGCCGGGGCCAGCGTCGGGAGCTGCTGCCGCCTTTTTATCCTGGCGGCCAATGTGGGGGCGCTTGCGGGCTCCTGTTACTGTTTTTCAAAGATTTCCGGTAATGTTTACGCGGGGCTGGCTGGCGGTTTCTGTTACAGCTTTTCTCTGTACAGCGTATATGTGCGCTACACCCGGGGGTCTCTGGGGGAGATGACGGCTTTTGTCTTTTTGCCGTTTGTATTTTATGGCCTGTGGGGGCTTTATCATAGCGACACGTCCGGGAAGGGGTATTTTCGCTGGGCGCTGCCGGCGGGGCTGGGGCTTTTTTGTATCGGCGTCTCCCATATCCCAACGGCGATGATAACGGCTGGATTTGTGGCTCTGACGGCGCTTTTGCTCTTTCGCCGGACTTTTCGGAAGCGGACGTTTGCCGCGCTTATGGCGGCCTGTATTCCGGCGCTGCTTGCTTCGGCTTTCTGCTGGGTACCCTATTGGGAGGGGATGATCACGGGGGGCGTCTATGCGGATCCTGCCGCCGGGGCCGACTTCGCGGACAGAAGCCTGTCTCTGGCACAGCTGCTGATCCCCTTTTTGGGAAGGAACCGGAATCTGGAGACGCCGGCGGGAGTTCAGGAGTATTGCGGGCTTGGTATGCCTTTTCTGGGGATCGGGGCAGCATGGCTGGTATGGGTGCTTGTGGACCGGGACCGGAAGTATGCCGAAGCGAAGCGCACTATGGGTTTTCTGGTGGGAATGTCTGCGGTGTCGGTCTTTTTTGCCTCGGAGCAGATGCCCTGGAGACAGGTGGCGGAACTGCACTGGTTCCCCAGGGTTCTGTTGGAGCATGTCGGGTATCCTTTTCGTTTTACGGTTGTGGCGGCGCTGCTCTTAAGCGCGGCGGTAAGCCTGGCGGGAAGCATCGTGTGGCGCAGGGGCAGAAAGGCCATGGCTGTCTTTTTGCTGATAGTGACGGCCGCCAATGTGTTGTCGGGAGTGTATTTGATGGATGCGCAGATATACACCTCGGAAAAGGTGACTTCTTTTGAGGCGGAAGAGCGCTATGCGGGGGTGGATTACCTGTTTTATTTAGGAGAGTAGGTCTCGGTGAAAGGAAAAGATGAAGGGGATCAAGTGGAAAGAGCTTTTAAAGAATAAAGTTTTCTGTGCTTTGCTGGCGGCGGAGTTTCTTCTGGCAGCGGCCTGCATCGTCTCTCTGTTTGGAAAACCGGAAACGGTTGCGCCGTCTCTGGACGGGGAGGTATTTCATTTGGACGCGGGTACGTACATGGTGCGGATTGCCTATACTGCCTCTCAGGAAAAAAATACCTTTTGCCTGGAGGACGCGGTGGACGGCAGCCGTACCGTGCGGTTTGGTTCTTTTACCCTGGGGATCGGAGACAATGTGGAGGACTGCGAGCTATGGGTGCTGCGAGATACGGACAATGTCCGGGCATATGTTGCAAACGGCGGCGATGAGTACCTGGGCGTAAAGCAGTTTGAGATTACATCCACTCATGCGGCCGGCAGGATCTGCCTGTTTCTGGTCTTGCTCGTATCTTGCCTGGCGGACGGGCTGTTCGCGCTGCGCTGGTATGACGGCCGGTACGGCATTTCCCTGGAAAAGAAGCTGGTTTGGTCGGCGCTTGCGGGAACGTTTCTGCTGATGTCGGTGCCCTGTCTGGTGGATTACAACCTGTGGGGGGACGACTGGGGATTCCATCTGCTGCGGGTGGAAGGGCTGATCAGCGGGCTCCGGGACGGCCAGCTGCCTGTGCGGATCCAGGGGAACTGGCTGAGGGGATACGGCTATGCGGTCTCCATTTTTTACAGCGACCTGTTTCTTCTCATCCCGGCGTTGTTTCGCTGGATAGGCTTTACGGTGTCCACCTCTTACCGACTGTTTCTGGCGGTGGTCAATCTGGCCACCCTTGCCATGGCGTACCAGTGTTTCCGGCGCGTCTTTCGGAGCCGGTCCGTGGGGGCGGCTTCGGCGATCCTCTACGTTGTCAGCGCCTATCGTATACACAATATCTATATGAGGGCGGCGCTGGGAGAGACTCTGGCGATGGTTTTTCTTCCGCTGATCTTTTACGGCCTTTACCGGATCTTTTCGGAGGATCCGAAAAAGCCGGAATATCGGAAGAGCTGGCTGCCCCTTGCGCTGGGGCTGACCGGGGTGGTCCAGAGCCATGTGCTTTCCTGTGAGATGCTGGCTTTCTGTATCCTGCTGCTCTGCGTGGTGATGATCCGCCGTGTGCTTGTCCGGGAGACTTTCTGGGAACTCTGCAAGGCGGCTGTCCTGACGGTGGTATGGAACCTGTGGTACCTGGTGCCTTTTGCGGACTATTGGATGAACGGGAAGTTCAACGTGGGCCATCTGGAGACCATGATGTACAAGAATGCGCAGCCCTGGGGCATTTATCCTGCCCATCTTTTGTTTTTGTTCTATGGGGGAGGTACCCGGGGCGGTGTGGAAGTGTTCGGCATGAACTGGGCGGGAGCGTTTTCCATAGGCGCGGCGCTGCTGGCGGCAGTGATCCTCTGGCTTTATCTGGAATTTGTGGGAAGCTTGAAGCAGAGCGGGTTTGCCGGCCGCAAACTGGGCCGGCTGATGTTTGGCTATACGGTTCTGATCTTCGTGCTGACTTCCTGCTATTTTCCATGGAACTGGCTGCAGGGTCAGAGCAAGCTCCTGGAGACGTTGATCACCAGCCTTCAGTTCCCCTACCGCTTTTTATCGATCGGCTGCCTCACGGCCAGTGTCCTGGCGGGGGTGCTGCTTTGGTATATCCGGGAGAATGGCAGGCTGTTTACCTGGCGCCAGGCGGCAGTGCTTCTGGTAGGGATCGCCCTGTTCTTCCATATGTATCAGATCGATAATGAGCTGAATACCCGGGGATTTGCGAGGGTGTATAATAAACAGTCCATGGGGACCATCTATGTCAGCAACGGGGAGTATCTGCCCTATCAGGCGGACATTTCCCTTATGCACCGGGACCGGGTGCTGTGTGGGGAGGGTGTGACTGTCACGGGATATGAGAAGGGAGCCGACACGCTGCACATGGAAGTCGGGGTGGAGAACGGAGGGGCAAAGAGCTATGTGGAGCTGCCCGTCCTCTATTATAGGGGCTATGCCGCGGAGGATCTTGCGACGGGGGAGGATCTGGAGGTGGAAGCAGGGGATAACAGTGTGGTCAGGGTGCTGCTGCCGTCAGGCTATCAGGGTGTATTCCGGGTCTCTTTCCGGGAACCTGCCCTCTGGCGCATTGGGGAGGCGGCGAGCCTTGCCGCGGCCGGAGGATGCGCCAGTTATCTCTGGTTGAGCGGGAAGAAACGGAAAAGGCGGGAGGATGTCCATGAGGAAGCGGAAATGGAAAGAAAATAGACGGTTTGCGGGGCTTCTGGCGGCGGAGCTGCTTTTCCTGCTGGCCTGCGCGGCGGTGATGTTATTCCGGCAAAATGCGGTGTATACTTGTGAACCCCAGTCATTTTCCGCCACGGAGGAGGGCGGGTCTGCCAGTGAGGTCATGACGCTGCCCAGGGGCGTTTACCGGGTGGAACTTCGATATGCCTGCCAGGGGAACATGCAGAACTTTGCCAATATGGTGGAGATAGGGGAGCGTGGGGCGCTGCGCTCCAGTGGGGAACATTTGAGCGGGGGGCTGGGGTATACCAGCTTTGAGATCTGGGTCAGGGAGAGGACGGAAGTCCGTCTGGAGATTTCCGCCGGAAGTGAAAGCCTGGAAATATTGGGCCTGTCCATATACCAGACGGATGGGGATGTGACTCGTATCCTGACAGAGGCGCTGGCCCTTTTCCTGTTGGCGGACGCCGGGATCCTCCTGGGAAGGCGGGCCAGGGAAGGGGAAAAGCCCGGTTGTACCGGGCAGTGGGCGGAAACTTTTGCGGGTGTCCTTCTCATAA
>CANPYT010000047.1 GCA_947588705.1 uncultured Acetatifactor sp.
AATACGGCGGTTCTGTATCTTCGGACTTACCAAAAGACGCCGGACAAAATGAAATATGTGATCGTCACGCCGGGCGGGACGGTGCAATATGACGTGCCGATCATGAAGGTTCAGAAATATTCGCTGGATGATATTTTTGAAAAACGCTTGCTGATACTGATACCGTTTTACATTTTCTCACATGAGAAAAGTTTTCCGGAGTATAATAGTAATGAGCGGAAACTGGCGGAATTAAAGGCAGAGTATCAGGAGATCCTGGAAAGGCTCGACGGACTGGAACGGCGGGGAGTGATCGGGGCGTTTGATAAGCGGACGATCATAGAGCTTTCCGGTGACGTGATCAAAGAGATCGCACAAAAATATAAGAATGTGCAGAAAGGCGTAGGTGATATTATGGGCGGAGCATTGATTGAAACAGAAGCAAGAACCATTTTAAATCAGGGAAAGACACAAGGCATTAGCGAAACTAAAAAGCAGACGGCATTGAAGCTGCTGAAAAGAGGAAAGCAGACAGTTGAGGAAATAGCAGAAGATACAGGGCTAAGCGTCACGGAAGTAGAGCAGCTTGCAGGGCTTCAGACAGTATAAGGCAGAATGAAAGTGGGTTTCATGAAACGGTTCCATGAAAGGTTCCATGAAACCTCCGCTTTCAATTAGTTTTGGCTTGACGGTTTCTTTTGCCATATGTTATAATTCAGCCAGTCGATAAAAGTTGTGAGAAGTTGTGAAAGATTGAAAAAGTCCGCTGATGCGGCAGAGCAGGAGGAGAGATGAGGAGATAATTTGCTTTTGATCGCATGAAAACAAAATGACTTCATTCATGTTGCCAAAAGTGGATTATGTCCTCATAACCGCTCTTTTTTGCCGACCCTCGCTGCAGCTGCCAGGAGGCTGTGCAAGCGCTCCCCAAAGCAGGCGCTGTCCGCTTTGTTGGGGGAATATAAGATCACAGGCGCTCCCTGTGTGGTTATGGTGCTTAATGGAACTGTTTGGTGACAAACGGTTCTTTTTTTGTAGGGCCGCAGAAAGGAGAGATGGCGCTTGGCACAGATACTTGTGGATCATTTGACGTTTGCCTACGAGGGCAGCTTCGACAATATTTTTGAGGACGTCTCTTTTTCCGTTGACACGAACTGGAAACTTGGTTTTCTGGGGCGCAACGGGAAAGGAAAGACTACCTTTTTGAACCTGTTGCTGGGGAAATATGAGTACAGCGGAAGCATTGTCACATCCGCGGCATTTGACTATTTTCCCTATCCGGCCGCGCAGGGGCAGATGCAGCTTCCGGCTGCAGACCTTATGGAAAAATGGAAAGCGGGCTGCGAGCTGTGGCGCGTTCTCATAGAGCTGGATCAGCTTCGGGGAAACGCGGAGATTTTATACCGTCCGTTCCACACATTGAGCCCGGGTGAGCGCACAAAGGTCATGCTGGCGGTCCTTTTTTCCGGCGAGAATGACTTCCTGCTGATCGACGAGCCGACAAATCATCTGGACCAGGCGTCCAGGGAGAATGTAAAGGATTATCTGTCATCGAAAAAGGGCTTTATCCTGGTGTCTCATGACCGGGATCTGCTGGATGCCTGTACGGATCATGTGCTGGTGTTAAACCGAAAAAGCATTGACGTACAAACCGGCAATTTTTCTGTCTGGTGGGAGAACAAACAGAGCCGCGACCAGTTTGCCCGTGCGGAAAATGAAAAGCACCTAAAAGAAATCGGCAAACTGAAACGGTCTGCGGCGCGGAATGCGCAGTGGGCGGACCGGAATGAACGGACAAAGATCGGGTTTGATCCTGTGAAAGAACATGACCGTTCCAAAGACACCCGCGCGTATATCGGAGCGAAGACGAAAAAATTGCAGAGCCGTGTGTCGCAGATGCAAAAGAGGATCGAGAGGGAGATCGAGGAAAAAGAAGGGCTGCTTGCCGATCTGGAGGAACCGGTGGATCTGAAGCTTGCGCCCTTGCGCCACCACAGGGAACGGCTGATCCATATCCGTGAGCTTTCCGCTGGCTATGAGGGATCAGCCCGCCCGGCCTTTTCCCATCTGACCTTCGATCTGACGCAGGGGGAACGGGTGGCGCTTCACGGGGAAAACGGATGTGGGAAATCCACCTTGATCAAGCTGATCTTACAGAAAGCAGGCTTTGGGCAAGCGGCGCGGGAGACATGCGGTTTGCCGGAGAGGAACGGCGCCGGAGCGGGGTTTCCGGTGGCAAGATCCGGTGCCTGCGAGGTGGCGGCCGGACTGGTAATTTCTTATATCGATCAGGACACTTCCATGCTGAAGGGAAGCATTCAGGCATTTTGCAGGGCGCACGGCCTGGATGAGAGCCTGTTCTGCGCAATTCTGCGTCAGCTTGATATGGAACGTGTGCAGTTTTTGAAAAATATGGAGGATTATTCTGAAGGCCAGAAAAAGAAGGTGCTGATCGCGGCGAGCCTCCTCACCCCCGCTCACTTGTATATCTGGGACGAGCCACTGAATTATATCGATGTTTTCTCGCGAATGCAGATCGAGAAGCTGCTGCTCACATATCAGCCGACCATGCTGTTCGTAGAACACGATGTGCGCTTCCGGGAGCAGATCGCCACGAAAACGGTAACGTTTTGACAAATCAGTTCAGCCAGCCGCCTGATATTTGACGGAAAATCGTGCTCGCACGAATTTCCCATCATGTCTGGCAACCGAGGGAGTGTTTTTTTGTGAACAATGGAAGCCGCGGAGCATCATTATCATGATATTATCCTTGACTTCATATCCGCTCAAAAGTATAATCAGGGCATAAGCGTCAGGTCGCGTCACGGAAGGTTCGGTAGCGTTTATGTCAGTTTTGCTGGAATATCACCCCAGGCTGTATCTGGGGGAAAGCATCAACGGGAAAAAATTGGATAAGCTTAAGAAAAAGCTGGAACGCAGGCCATTGGCTGCCGGCGTATTTCTCATCGCCCTGTCGCGGAATCCTTATGACCAGCTTGATATTTTTTCCGCCAGGCTTCTGGTACAGCGGCATTATCAAAAATATCCTCCCTTTGTGGTGGGGATCGCGGGAAGCCGTGAGGAAGCGGTGGATATGGTGGAGCGGCTGGCACGGGAATGTGTGGAAGCCCGCGGGGATTGTGCCCTGAAGGAGTACCTACAATGTTAGATTTGATTTTACAGATATTGTCAGTCCTGGGTATTATCGTCTTAGTCCTCCTGGCTGTCTTAGCCGCAGTGCTTTTGCTGGTTTTATTCTTCCCCGTCTCCTACCGGGTGCAGGGCAGGAAAGACGCGGAAGTGATGGAATGCAGCGCCAGGGCCGCATGGCTCTTCGGGCTGCTGAGAGTGCGTTACGCCTACCCGGAGCCGGGTAAGGTCAGGGTAAAGCTGCTCTGGTTCCCGCTCTATGACGGAGCGGCACCGGGGAAAGAAGGGAAGGGGGGATCTTCCCGGAAGGAGGAATCTTCCCGGAAAGAGGAAAATTCCCGGAAGGAGGAGGCATCCCGGAAGGAGAGGGCTTCCCGGAAAAAGGGAAAGAAGGGGAGCGGGAAAACCGGGCCCCGGGAGGAAAGGAACAGGGCCGGACAGGGGCCGCTGGGGCAGGAGCAAGATCCCGCGAAGCAGGGCATTTCCGGGCAGGAGCCCATGGAACAGGAAGCCGCCTCCGGATCCCGGGAAAAAACGGCCGAGGCCGGGGCGGATGCCGGACAGGACCGGGAGGATCCGAAAAAGGGCGGGATTTCTCAAAAAATCCAAAAGATAAAGTTCACAATTCAGGGTTTATATGATAAAATAAAAAAAGTTTGGGAAAATATAACCTATTATACAGACCTTTGGAATGACAACGATACCCGGGGGCTTTTAAATCACGCGAAGTTCAGGCTGTTCAGGATCCTGAAGAGCATACGGCCAAGGAAACTGCGGGCGGATGTCCTTTTTGGGACCGGCGCCCCCGACACCACCGGTTACGCCTATGGCGCGTACTGTATGCTTTCCCCCTTTTTAGGCAAAAAGGCGACAGTGATCCCCGATTTTGAGAGGGCGGTTCTGGAGGGGACGATCCAGGCTTCCGGGCATGTGACGCTGGCGGTGCTGCTGTGGCACGGCCTTCGGGTCATAACAGACAGGAGGCTGTGGAAGCTGCTGGATAAGCTGAAAAGCCACGACGGCAAGGCGGGAAAGAAGACCGGGGGAGCGGAGAAGGCCGGGGAAAAAGACAGGGATAAAGGGATAAAGGCATCATAAAAGGATGTAAAAAGCTCAGGAAGCAGCAACAGTAAGGCGGGCCGCGGAAACGGCGGACAGGAGGGAACATGGCAGACAAGGAAAATCAGTTTCAGGGTGTGGTGGAGGCATTGCTTCAGGGTATGGATACCGTGCTTTCCACAAAGACAGTGGTAGGGCAGGCCACTCAGGTAGGGGATACGATCATACTGCCCCTTGTGGACGTGAGCTTTGGCGTCGGCGCGGGGGCCGGGGCAAACGGGGAGAAGCATTCCTCTTCCGGCGCCGGCGGCCTTGGGGGAAAGATGACCCCCAGCGCGGTGATCGTCATCAAGGACGGCGTCACGAAGCTTGTCAACATCAAGAACCAGGATGCGGTCACAAAGGTCCTGGATATGATCCCGGATCTGGTGGATCGGTTTACAAAACCGAAAGAGAAAGAGGAGATGTCCGACGCGGAGGTGGTGGATATCGCCTTCCCGGATAAGGGGGAAAATCCGGCGGATTGATTCAAAAAAAACATGGCGGCGCATATATTAAACTTAAGATAAGAGTTTCAGGGTGCCATGAAAAAGATCGTCGGTTTCATTTCTTTTTTTATCGCTATCGGCATGTTGCTGATGATGATCACCCACAATCGTCTGGCGGGCCTGATCATTATTGCGCTGCTTTTGTTTTTGGGATATCATTGTATCTGCAGCGATTAGCTTACCGGCTTCGGCGGCCGGCGGCGGTATCCTGAAGTGGTTTGGTTGGCCTCAGAGGCGGAGGGCCGGAAGGTTGATATGAGATGATTGATTGGGAAGAGGTAAGAGGGGCGGAGGATATCGATGAACTCAGGGAAGCGAAACTCTGGCTTTTCCAGGAGAATATCCGTCTGGAAAACGTGCGCAGGGAGCTTGTGGCCTCTCAGGAACGATTCAACCGGGAAAAGGCAAAGGAGCGCAAGGAGCTGGACGAGCTGACCCGGAGGGCGGCCCAGGAGAGGAAGCGCCTGCGGGAGGAAAACCTGTTTTTTGAGAAAAAGCTCGCGATCCTTCAGGATGGCTTTCGGCAGCTGGACGAGGACCGGCGCACACTGGAGCGGCAGAGAAAGGCGCTGGAAGAGCGGACAAGCCGTGCGGAAAGGGAGGAATACGCCGCGAATCCACAGATTGAGGATTCGGTACGCCTTTTGTTCCGGGGCGCAAACAATCCCCTGGCGCTCCGAAAGCGGTACAGGGACCTAGTCAAGATCTTCCATCCGGACAATATGTTTGGAGACGAGGAGCTGGCCCAGAGCATCAACCGGGAATATCTGAGGCGGAAGAACCGGGAGGAATAGGCGGGCGGCTGAAGGCGGGAGAAAGGCAAGAAAAAGTAAGGGAATCAAGAAAAAGACAAGAAAAGCAAGAAAAAGTAAGAAAAGCAAAAAAAGGGCAAGAAAAGCAAAAAAGGGCAAGAAAAGCAAGAAAAAGGCAAGAAAAAAGAGCAGGTTTCCTGCTCTTTTTCTTTCGGATGTTCAAACAGGCCGGATTAAGCCCTCTCGACCCTTCCGGACTTTAAACAGCTGGTGCAGACGTGCATTCTCTTGGAACCGCCGTTTACCTTGCACTTTACGCGCTTAACATTAGAGTTCCAGATCGCATTGGTTCTTCTATGGGAATGGCTTACGTTGTTACCGAAATGAACGCCCTTACCGCAAATATCACATTTAGCCACCTTGACACCTCCTCGACATCTTCTCTATTCGGAATTTAACTGGCAACATGCCCGCAACAGTGTTATACTACCAGAATTATACACAAAAAGCAAGTAAAAAAAAATCTTTTTTTATTTTTTTGCTTTTATTGTTTCCTTTTTCTGGGAAAGATGGTAATATAGGAATACAGTTCAAATACCGCCAGACGATAAAAAGGTTAAAACGGAAAGGGAAGGGATTGCTATGAAAGGTTCTTCTATGAATACCTATATGGGAAATATAGTCATCGACAACGATGTGATCGCACAATATGCCGGCAGCGTGGCCGTGGAATGTTTTGGCATCGTTGGTATGGCGGGGGTGAGCGTCAGGGACGGCCTCGTAAAGCTATTAAGGCGCGACAGTATTACCAGGGGCATCAGCGTCGGCCTGGAAAACAACAAGCTGGTCCTGGATTTCCATGTGATCGTGTCCTACGGCGTCAGCATCCTGGCGGTGGCGGACAATCTTGTCAGCAACGTAAAATACAAGGTGGAGGAATTTACCGGCATTGAAATAAAAAAGATCAACATCTACGTAGATGGTGTCAGAGTGATTGATTAAGGAGGATATACTGTGGGAGTACAACAAATCGACGCTAAGATGCTGTCAAAGATGTTCTTAGCCGGTGCAAAGAATCTGGAAAGCAAAAAAGAGTGGATCAATGAACTGAATGTTTTTCCCGTTCCCGACGGCGATACGGGTACCAATATGACGATGACCATCATGTCCGCCGCAAAGGAAGTCATGGCACTGGGGGATGATCCCAGCATGGAGGCGGTCTGCAAGGCTATTTCCGGCGGTTCCCTGCGGGGGGCAAGAGGAAATTCCGGCGTGATCCTGTCCCAGATCTTCCGCGGCTTTACCAAGAGGCTGAAAAGCGAGCAGAACCTTACGGTTCCGGTCATGGCCGAGGCTTTCGAGAAGGCGGTGGAGACCGCTTATAAGGCGGTCATGAAGCCCAAGGAGGGCACGATCCTCACCGTTGCCAGGGGGATCGCCGAAAAAGGCCGCGAGCTGGTGGACGAGGGCGTGGAGGATATGGAGACATACCTGAGCGCCGTGATAGAACACGCAAAATATGTGCTGAGCCAGACGCCCGAGATGCTTCCCGTGTTAAAGCAGGCCGGCGTGGTGGATTCCGGCGGCCAGGGGCTGGTGGAAGTGATCACCGGTTTTTACGACGCTTATCTGGGCAAGGAGGTCTCCCTGGACTTTGAGGCGTCTTCCGGCCGGACGGCGGGGGAAAAGCCATCCAGGGGAGGGCAGGCGGAAGCGGAGATCCGTTTCGGCTATTGCACGGAATTTATCATCATGCTGAACAAGCCCTTCAATGTGAAAAACGAGATGGATTTCAAGGGGTATCTGGAATCCATCGGGGATTCCATCGTATGCGTAGCTGACGATGACGTAGTCAAGGTGCACGTACATACCAATGACCCCGGCCTGGCTATCCAGAAGGCATTGAAGTATGGCGCACTCTCCAACATAAAGATCGACAACATGCGCCTGGAGCATCAGGAAAAGCTTTTCAAGGCGGCGGAGAAGGAGAAGGCTGCGGCGGCAGAGGCGCCGGAGCCCGTAAGCGGCCCCCCGAAGGACTTCGGGTTTATCGCTGTTTCCGCCGGGGAGGGCATGAGCGAGATCTTTAAGAGCCTTGGGGTCGATTATATCATCGAGGGCGGGCAGACCATGAACCCCAGCACGGCTGACATCCTGGACGCCGTGGATAAGGTGAACGCAAAGACGGTGTTCCTCCTTCCCAACAACAAGAATATCATCCTGGCGGCAAACCAGGCGTCTGAGCTGACGACGGAGAAGGATCTTCTGGTGATCCCAACCAAGACCATTCCCCAGGGGATCACGGCGGTGATCAACTTTGTGCCGGAGCTTTCCGCAGATGAAAACGAACAGACGATGCTCCAGGAGATCGGGATGGTGCGCACCGGGGAGGTGACTTACGCGGTGCGGGATACCGTGATCGAAGACAGGGAGATCCGGAAGGATGATTATATGGGGCTCGGCGACAAGGGCCTGCTGGCGGTAGGCCAAAGCCTGGAGCAGGTGGCGGAGGAGACGCTCGGCAACATGATGCACGAGGACGCGGAGCTGATCAGCATTTACTATGGCGCGGATGTGGCGCAGGAGGATGCGGAAGCCTTTGGGGCCAGGATCGCGGAAAAGTACAGCGGATGCGATATAGAGCTTCAGTACGGCGGCCAGCCCATCTACTATTATGTGATGTCGGTGGAATAAGAGCACGAATGCGCAAAGGATCAGAGAGACAGGAGATGAAAGCCCTGTCTCCTTTTCTTGTTTTTGCGGCATGGAGGATCCCCGCGGCGGAGAAAGAGGATCACGATGGACAAAGATACTTCTGTTCTGGAGCTGAAGGGTGTGGGAGAAAAGACCCGGAAGCTCTTTGAAAAACTGGATATTCGGACCCTGGGCGACCTGCTGGACCATATGCCAAGAGACTATGAAATTTACGGGGATCCGGTAAAGATAGCGCAGGCCGCGCCGGGGACGGTCTGCGCCGTGTACGCGGCGGTGACGGGGATCCCGGGCGAACGCAGGGTGCGGAGCCTCCACATCCTGAATGTGACGGTCTCTGACGGTTCCGGCAGCCTGCAGCTGACTTTTTTCAATATGCCGTTCCTGAAAAAAGTGTTAAAGCAGGGGGGATACTACCTGTTCCGCGGCACAGTGCAAAGCCGCGGCAGCACAAAATTTATGGAGCAGCCAAAGCTTTTCGCGTATGAGGAATACAGGAAGCAGACGAACCGCCTGATCCCCAAATACGCGCTGACCAAGGGGCTGACCAACCAGGCGGTGCAGAAGGCGGTGAGGCAGGCGTTAAGTGCCTGCGCACCGGAGGAGGAATATTATGACAGGGAGCTTTTGGATTCCTGCAGCCTGATCCCCCGGAGGGAGGCGGAGGAGTGCATTCATTTCCCGCCGGATCGGGATTCCCTCCTACAGGCGAGGCGGCGGCTGGTGTTTGACGAATTTTTTTCCTTTCTGTACCTGCTGCGCCGGAACAGGCAGATGGAAGAGGGGCTGGAAAACCGATGGCAGATGTTTGAGACGGCGGATACGGTGCGCTTTTTGGAACAGCTGCCCTTTCCGCTTACGAAAGCCCAGGCCAGGGTATGGCAGGAGATAAGGGATGACATGGGGAGCCATGCCTGCATGAACCGGCTGGTCCAGGGGGATGTGGGATCCGGGAAGACCATTTTGGCTTTGCTCGCCCTGTTGATGACGGCGGCCAACGGGTATCAGGGGGCGCTGATGGCGCCGACGGAAGTGCTGGCGATGCAGCATTTTGAGACGGTCCAGGACTATGTAAAGAGGTTCGGCGCCTGTTTCCGGCCCGTGCTGCTGGTGGGCTCCATGACGGCGAAGGAAAAGCGGGAGGCATGCGGGATGATCGCCTCGGGGGAGGCAAACCTTATCATAGGGACCCACGCCCTGATCCAGGAGCGAGTCCAGTACAGGTCGCTGGCCCTGGTGGTGACTGACGAACAGCATCGTTTCGGCGTCCGGCAGCGGGAACTGCTGGCGGGGAAGGGAGACTGCCCCCACATTCTCGTCATGAGCGCCACGCCTATCCCCAGGACATTGGCGATCATCCTATACGGCGACCTCCATATCTCCGTAGTGGATGAGCTCCCCCAGGGAAGGCTGCCCATCAAAAACTGTGTGGTGAATACTTCTTATCGTCCTACCGCTTATAAATTCATAGCGGGCCAGGTGGCGGAGGGCCGCCAGGCATATGTGATCTGCCCGCAGGTGGAGGAGGGGGAGATGGACGGCCTGGAGAATGTGGCGGATTATGCGGAAAAGCTGAAGGGCGCCCTGCCGGCCGGGGTGCAGGTGGCCTGTCTCCACGGGAAGATGCGCCCCGCGGACAAAAACAGGATCATGGAGGAGTTCTCCGCCCATTCCATCGATGTGCTTGTCTCCACCACAGTCATTGAAGTCGGCATCAATGTGCCGAACGCGACCGTGATGATGGTGGAGAACGCGGAGCGGTTCGGCCTTGCCCAGCTGCACCAGCTGCGGGGCCGTGTGGGAAGAGGCGAACATCAGAGCTACTGCATTTTTGTGAGCACCCGGGAAGATAAGGAGACCATGGAACGGCTCCAGATCTTAAATCGATCCAACGACGGGTTTTATATTGCTTCCGAGGACCTGAGGCTGCGGGGGCCGGGCGAGCTGTTCGGTGTGCGGCAGAGCGGAGAGTTTTCCTTCCGGATGGGGGATATCTATACGGACGCGGCGGTGCTGAAGCTTGCTTCGGACGCCATAGACCGGCTCCTGGCCCGGGATCCGGATCTGGAGCTGCCGGAACATCAGGCGCTTCGGCGGCATCTCGCCGAAAATGCCGCGGATACGGTGGACTTCCGTTCCATATAGGGAAACCGGCCGAACTGTTGCGGGCGCGTCTCCATCAACCGTTAAAACGGTTGACTTTCCCACCGTAGAACGGTAAAATAGTCGTAAACCGTTTGTGTTCCAAGAACGGGGAAGAATACAGAAGGTATGGTGTGGCACAGGAAAAGGGCCACGGAAAGGCACGGTTTTTACTATGTCAAAAGTTGCGATTGTAACGGACAGCAACAGCGGTATCACCCAGGCTGCCGGAAAGGAAATGGGCGTTTTTGTGCTCCCCATGCCCTTTATGATAGGGGATGAGACCTTTTATGAGGATATCAGCCTGACCCAGGAGGCATTTTATGAAAAGCTGAAGGCAGGGGAGAATATCAGCACCAGCCAGCCCTCCCCGGAATCGGTGATGGTGCTTTGGGATAAGGTCTTGGGCGAATATGACGAGCTGGTACACATCCCTATGAGCAGCGGCCTGTCCGGTTCCTGCCAGAGCGCCGTCATGCTGTCTGAGGAATATGACGGCAGGGTGCAGGTGGTGAACAACCAGCGGATCTCCGTCACCCAGAGGCAGTCCTGCCTGGATGCGCTGGCCCTGGCGGAAAAGGGGAAAAGCGCAAAGGAGATCAAGGATTACCTGGAAGCGGACAAATTCAACAGCAGCATCTATATCATGCTGGATACCCTGTTTTACCTGAAAAAGGGAGGGCGTATCACGCCGGCTGCCGCCGCGCTGGGAACGCTCCTGAAGCTGAAGCCTGTCCTGCAGATCCAGGGGGAGAAGCTGGACGCCTTTGCAAAGGCGCGTACCGCGAATCAGGGAAAAAACATTATGATAAATGCCATTAAGAACGATATCGAGAGCCGGTTTGGCGGCCTTACCGAGGATAAGCATATCTGGCTGGAGATCGCCTACACAGCCAACCGGGAGGCGGCGGAAGCGTACCGTCAGGAGATCCTGGAAATTTTTCCCGGCTATGACATCCATATCGATCCTCTATCCCTGAGCGTTGCCTGCCATATCGGCCCCGGCGCCCTGGCCTTTGCCTGCTGCAGGAAGATCCCGGAACGCATGTAGGATTAAAAGGGCTTCTTCGGAAGAAGAGGACAGGAAAAAAGCGAAGGAGACAGGTTTATCATGGCAAAAACAAGCGATTACGGCGCCTCCAGCATCGTTGTCCTGGAGGGGCTTGAGGCCGTGCGGAAACGTCCCGGCATGTATATCGGCAGCGTGTCCACAAAGGGGCTGAACCATCTGATCTATGAGATCCTGGACAATTCCGTGGACGAGCATCTGGCCGGTTTCTGCGATACCATATCCGTCACGCTGGAGGCGGACGGCTCGGCCACCATATCGGACAACGGCCGGGGCATTCCGGTCGGGATGCACGAAAAAGGCGTCAGCGCCGAGCGGCTGGTGTTTACCACCCTTCACGCGGGCGGGAAATTTGACAACAACGCCTACAAGACCAGCGGCGGCCTTCACGGCGTTGGTTCCTCGGTGGTGAACGCGCTCTCCGCAAGGCTTACCGTAACGGTAAAAACAGGCGGCTTTGTCTATGAAGACCGTTATGAGAGGGGGATCCCCACGGTGGAGCTGGAGAAAGGGCTTTTGCCTGTGAAGGGGAAAACCCGTGAGACCGGCACCACCATCAACTTTCTGCCGGACGACACGATCTTTGACAGGACGCGTTTTAAGGAAGATGAAGTGAAGAGCCGGCTCCATGAGACGGCATATCTGAACCCGGACCTTACCATCCTTTTTCAGGATCTTCGAAAAGAGGAGCCGGAGAAGATCACCTATCACGAGCCGGAGGGGATCACGGGCTTCATAAAAGATATGAACAAGTCCCAGGAGGCCGTCCACGACGTGATCTCCTTTTCCGGGGAGAGCGACGGGATCTCCGTGGAGGTGGCCTTTCAGTATATCAACGAGTTCCATGAGAATGTGCTGGGATTCTGCAACAATATTTACAACTCCGAGGGCGGCACCCACCTGACGGGGTTTAAGACCATGTTCACAAACGTTATCAACACCTATGCCAGGGAATTGGGCATCCTGAAGGAGAAGGACGTAAACTTTACCGGCGCGGATGTGAGAAACGGCATGACGGCCGTAGTTTCCATCAAGCACCCGGATCCCCGGTTCGAGGGCCAGACAAAGACGAAGCTGGACAACCAGGACGCGGCCAAGGTGGTCAGCAAGATCACCGGCGAAGAAGTGGTCCGGTTCTTTGACCGTAACCTTGAGGTCCTGAAGAACATTATCGGCTGTGCGGAAAAGGCGGCAAAGATCCGGAAGACGGAAGAGCGGGCCAGGACAAACCTTCTTTCAAAACAGAAATTCTCCTTTGATTCCAACGGGAAACTGGCAAACTGCGAATCCAGGGACCCTTCCAAGTGCGAGATCTTTATCGTGGAGGGGGATTCCGCGGGAGGGAGCGCCAAGACCGCCCGGAACCGCATGTATCAGGCAATCCTGCCCATCCGCGGAAAGATCCTGAACGTGGAGAAGGCCAGCATTGACAAGGTGCTGGCAAACGCGGAGATCAAGACGATGATCAACGCGTTCGGCTGCGGCTTTTCGGAAGGGTACGGGAACGATTTTGATATCAGCAGGCTGCGCTATGACAAGATCGTGATCATGGCCGATGCGGACGTGGACGGCGCCCATATCTCCACCCTGCTCCTGACCTTGTTCTACCGTTTCATGCCGGAGCTGATCTTTGAGGGACATGTGTATATCGCCATGCCTCCCCTGTATAAGGCCATGCCATCCAAGGGAAAGGAAGAGTACCTTTACGATGACAAGGCCCTGGAAAAGTACCGTAAGACCCACAAGGGTCCCTTTACGCTCCAGAGATACAAGGGCCTGGGAGAGATGGACGCCGAACAGCTTTGGGAGACTACCTTAAACCCCGAGACAAGGCGGATGAAGCAGGTGGAGATCGAGGACGCCCGCATGGCAAGCGAGATGACGGAGCTCCTCATGGGAACGGATGTGCCGCCCCGCAGGGCATTCATCTATGAACACGCCCAGGACGCGGAGCTGGATATGCAGGCATAGGGCTCGGCCCGCGGGCGGCGGGAAAAGGATACCGGAAAGGTAAGGGCAGAGAATGGAAGACAGCAGGATCATAAAAACCGAATATTCCGAGGAGATGCAGAAGGCTTTCATCGATTACGCCATGAGCGTCATCATCGCCAGGGCCCTTCCTGACGTAAGGGACGGCTTAAAGCCCGTGCAGCGGAGAGTCCTCTACGATATGTACGAGCTCGGCATCCGCTGGGATAGGCCCTACCGGAAAAGCGCCCGTATCGTGGGCGATACCATGGGTAAATACCATCCCCACGGCGACAGCTCCATCTATGACTCCCTGGTCGTGATGAGCCAGGACTTTAAGAAGGGCCTTGCGCTGATCGACGGCCACGGCAATTTCGGCAACATCGAGGGCGACGGCGCCGCCGCCATGCGTTACACGGAAGCCAGGCTCCAGAAAGTGACCCAGGAGGCGTTCCTGGGGGATCTGGACAAGGATGTGGTGGACTTTGCGCCCAACTTTGACGAGACGGAAAAAGAGCCCGTTGTGCTTCCGGTGCGGATACCAAACTTTCTGGTGAACGGTTCCGAAGGGATCGCGGTGGGCATGACAACCAGCACACCCCCTCACAATCTCTGTGAGGTCATCGACGCCATGAAGGCTTACATGATGAACGAGAACATTACCACAAGGGAGCTGATGCGTTACCTGAAGGGCCCGGATTTCCCCACCGGCGGTATCGTCACCAACAAGGACGAGCTGCTGGAGATCTACGAGACAGGCGTTGGAAAGATAAAGCTCCGGGGCAAGGTGGAATACGAGAAGACGAAGGGCGGAAAGACCAACGTGGTGATCACGGAGATTCCCTACACCATGATCGGCGCCAATATCGCGAAATTCCTCTCGGATGTGGCAGCGCTGGTGGAGACAAAGAAGACGCAGGATGTGGTCGATATTTCCAACCAGTCCTCCAAAGAGGGGATCCGCATCGTCATCGAGCTGAAAAAGGACGCGGACGCGGAGAACTTTGTGAACCTGCTCTACAAAAAGACCCGGCTGGAGGATACCTTCGGCGTGAACATGCTGGCGATCTGCGACGGCAGGCCGGAGACCATGGGCTTAAAGCAGATCCTGAAGGCAAATGTGGATTTCCAGTACCAGGTCGCGACCCGGAAATACAAAAACCTTCTGGCAAAGGAGACGGAGCGCCGGGAGATCCAGGAGGGCCTGATCAAAGCCTGCAACGTCATCGACCTGATCATCGAGATCCTGCGGGGATCCAGGGACAGGAATATGGCGAAGGCATGCCTTGTGGAGGGAAAGACGGAAGGCATCAAGTTCCGCACCAGAGAGTCAAAGATCATGGCGGCCCAGCTGATGTTCACGGAGAAACAGGCCAACGCCATCCTGGACATGCGCCTGTATAAGCTCATCGGCCTGGAGCTCGAGGCCCTGATCAACGAACATGAGGAGACCCTGGCGAACATCTACCGCTATGAGGATATTTTGGAGCGCCGGGATTCCATGGCCCAGGTCATCATCAACGAGCTGGACGGATATAAAAAAGAGTATGGAAGGAAACGGCGTACCGCCATAGAAAACGCGGAGGAAGCCGTATACCGGGAGAAGGAGATCGAGGAGACGGACGTCTGCGTCCTGGTAGACCGGTTCGGCTACATCAAGACCATCGACACGGCGACTTACGACCGGAACAGGGAGGCCGCCGACGCGGAAAACCGTTTTGTGTTTCTCTGTAAGAATACGGGGAAGGTCTGTGTCTTTACCGACACGGGGCAGCTGCATACCATCAAGGTGGCGGACATTCCCTACGGCAAATTCCGGGACAAGGGAACGCCCCTGGACAATATCAGCAACTATAACTCGGAAAAGGAGCGGATCGTCAGCATCACGAGCCAGACGGAGCTGAACCTGCGGCAGGTGGTGTTCGTCACAGCCCAGTCCATGATGAAGATCGTGGACGGCGGCGAATTTGACGTATCCAAGCGCACGGTGGCCGCCACAAAGCTTACCGATGGGGACCGTCTCGTCAGCGTGGCGGCGCTGCTGGAGCAGAGGAACGTCATCCTTCAGACGAAAGAGGGCTTTTTCCTGAGATTTTCCGTGGAGGAGATCCCGGAGAAGAAAAAGGGGGCTATCGGCGTCAGGGGGATGAAGCTGGGGCCGAAGGATGAGGTGGAGAACGTCTATTATACCATGGTCCTGGACAACGCTTCCATCTCTTACAGGGAAAAGGAGATCGTCCTGAATGATCTGAAAAGCGGACGGCGGGACAGCAGGGGGACAAAGATCAGAGTATGAGGGTCATCGCGGGGACGGCAAGGAGCCTGCCGTTAAAGGCGCCGCAGGGCCTGGACACCAGGCCGACAACCGACAGGATCAGGGAGACGCTGTTCAATATGCTGCAGTGGCACCTGCCGGGGGCTGTGTTTATGGATCTTTTCAGCGGGAGCGGCGCCATCGGCATCGAGGCGCTGAGCAGGGGGGCCTCCAGGGCATATTTTGTGGAGATCGCGCCAAAGGCGCTGGACTGTATCCGGGAAAATCTGGCGTTTACGAAATTACAGGAACATGCTATAGTTATAAAACAGGATGTGTGCAGCGCGCTTTCCGGCATCTGTGAGGAGCATGTGGACATTGTTTTTATGGATCCGCCCTATCAGGGAGGGCATGAGCAGCCTGTGCTGGCGGCGCTCCGGGAACAGCCCTATGTGTCGGAGGATACGCTCATCGTTGTGGAGGCGGCGCTGAGCACGGATTTTTCCTGGCTCGGAGAACTGGGCTTCATGCTGGAGAGGGAAAAGCGGTACAAGACCAATCGGCATTTATTCATTAGGAAAACGCATTAGGGAAACAGGCGGTTGACATTATCGGAAAGGTGAGGACGTAAACAGAGATGAAGAGAGCGGTTTATCCCGGCAGTTTTGACCCGGTCACATACGGCCATCTGGACATTATTCGACGCGCTTCCGAATTTTTTGACGAGCTGATCGTCAGTGTTTTAAATAATAAAGAGAAAACTCCGTTGTTTTCTGTGGAAGAACGTGTTAAGATACTAAAGGAAGCCACAAAGGATATTCCCAATGTGCGGGTGGACAGTTTCAGCGGGCTGTTGATCAACTACGCGGCTGAAAACGATCTGCACATAGCGGTCAGGGGGCTGCGGGCCATCACGGATTTCGAGTATGAGCTCCAGATCGCCCAGACCAACCGAAAGCTTTCCGGCGGGAAGCTGGATACCATGTTCCTGACCACAAGCCTGGAATACGCGTATCTGAGTTCTTCCAGCGTGAAAGAGATCGCAAGTTTCGGCGGCGATATCAGCCAGTGTGTGCCTGAGTTTGTGGCAGATCTGATCTATGAAAAATACCGGATCCGGCAGTGAGAAGGAGTGATTGCCCATGAGCAGCAGAATAGAACAGTTGATTGACGAGTTAGAGGAATATATTGAAAGCTGCAAGCCCAAGTTTATGTCAAACTCAGAGATCATCGTCAACAAGGACGAGATCGACGAGCTGCTGCGGGAGCTGCGCATGAAGACTCCCGATGAGATCAAGCGCTATCAGAAGATCATCAGCAACAAGGAGGCGATCTTAAACGACGCCAGGGCCAAGGCGGAGGCGCTGATCAACGAGGCTACCATACATACCAACGAGCTGATCAGCGAGCATGAGATCATGCAGCAGGCATACGCCCAGGCTAACGAGGTGGTGACCCAGGCGGCCCAGCAGGCCCAGGGGATCCTGGACAAGGCGACCATTGAGGCCAACGACCTTCGGATGCAGGCTGCACGTTACACGGAGGATCGCCTGGCGGAACTGGAATCCATCATCCTCTCCGCGATCCAGGCTGTAAATACCAATTATGGCACCCTGATGGAATCCCTGAATCAGTACAAAGACCTGATCCAGTCCAACCGCCGCGCTCTGTACTCCACGGACGAGGATATCGACTCGATCCCTATGGGCGACGATGGCGCCGACGGAAGCGGACTGGATGTGATCCAGTGAGAGAGAAGACCGGTTTTCGCAAGGGAGCCGGTCTTTTTACACTGCTGGCGGCCCTGGCGCTCGCCCTGTTCCCGGGATGGACGGCCCAGGCGGCGGAAAGGCTTCAGGACACGGGAGACCGCCTGGTGGTCGTGATCGACCCGGGGCACGGAGGCGAAAATCAGGGGACAATCGAAAACGGGCATCTGGAAAAGGAGATGACCCTGATCACCGCCCAGGCCATGTACGAGGAGCTTTCCCTTTATGACGATGTGGAGGTCTATCTGACCCGGACGGAGGATAAGGACGTTTCTATCCAGGAGAGGGCGAAATTTGCCGCTTCCGTGGAGGCGGACTTTTTATTCAGCATCCATTACAATGCCTCCGAAAACCATGAGCTTTACGGGGCGGAGGTGTGGGTGTCGGCCTTTGCGCCTTTCAACGGATACGGGTATCAGTTCGGATGCGGGCTGCTGGAGGATCTCCGCCAGACGGAAGGGCTGTTGATCCGCGGGGTAAAGACAAGGCTGGACGGCGCCCGGAATTATTACGGTATTATCCGGGAGTCGGAATATCTTGGTGTCCCGGCGGTCATCATCGAACACTGCCATGTGGATGAGCCGCGCGACGAGGGATTCTGTGACAGCGAGGAAGACCTGCGCCAATTCGGGAAGCAGGACGCTGAGGCGGCGGCACGGTATTTCGGGTTAAAGAGCTCTGTCCTTGGGGTGGATTACTCAGGGCATGTCCTGGCGGATGCAGACACGGCCTCCCCGGTGCCGGCCACGGTTCAGGACAGCACGGCCCCGGACGTGTGCCAGATCGAATTTGCGGACACGGATTATGACAGCGGCCTCCTGGCGCTGACGGTGACTGCGGCGGATTACGATTCCTGCCTTTTGTATTATTCCTACAGCATAGACGGGGGACAGACTTTCCAGCCAAGAGAACCCTGGCCCGGAAGCGACGCCCTCTCCGGCGATTATCCCGACAGCTTCACGCTGAACCTGACGATTCCCCCGGACACCATACCCACAGTGATCCTGAGGGCTTACAATCAGTACGATCTGTATACGGAAAGCAACGCATATGTAAGTCCCAGGTCCTATCACGCCCCGGAGGAACAGGAAGTGATAGCTGTGGAGGGAGAGGCCCAGGCGGCGGAGGGAGCGGACACGGCGGAAGCGGGCCAGGCGGCGGAAGAAAACCGGACAGCGGAGGCGCATCCTGAAACAGCGGAGCCCTCTTCGGATACAGCCCAGGGCGGGGAGCACGGCGAGACCAGCTTCCTGATTTTTCTCCTGATCTGTCTTGTGGTGGTGTTTATATTGTTCCTACTCCTTTTGGTGTCTCAGGTTATCGCCGGTTTTCGCCGCAGGCGCCGCCGTCAGGCCAGAAAGGTCTCCGGCCGCAGCAGGAACCAGCAAAGGTAATAAGCGCCCTCCGCCAGCGTCAGGATCGCCTTGTGCGCCACATAGACGGACAAGGACAGGTCCGTGTCACGGATGCAGCTGTAGGTCTGCGCAATACAGGAAAGGCCGCCAAAGGACAGGGCCAGCAGGCAGAACAGCGGCAGCTGCCCATCCAACATGCCGAGGCCGCCTGTAATCTCCAGGAGCGGCCCAAGGACGGTCAGGGGGCGCCCCAACAGCACATGGGGGATCAGATTCATAAGGTTGAACAGGATCATATAACCGCCCAGCGTAAGAATGCCCTGAACGGAAGCCTGGACAGATTGTTCCGCAGCTTCCAGGAGCCGGAGGCAGAGAGCCTTTTCCCCGGAAGGGGCTTCACAGGCCCGAAGGGGGCCGGAAGCGCGGCGGACGGGTATGCCCGTGCCGGGAAGCTTCCTTCCCTTCCTGGGAGGGGAGGCGATGTCACGGTAGACGGTGTAGCGCAGCAAAAGGCCGTACAGAAGCGGGATCCCGTACATGCCGAACAGATAGGGGAATATAAGCTTACGGCCCAGGAGCGGCAGCGCAAAGCTGCAAAAGTACACCGGGCCGATATTATTGCAGAAAGCCAGAAGGAACTGGCCTTCCCGGGCGGTGATCCGGTCTCTCTCCCGAAGGTCGGCGGCCACCCTTGCGCCCATGGGAAATCCGCAGAGGAAGCCCAGGAGCATACAGTAGCAGACATTCCTGCGCACCTGATAGAGCGGCCCCACCGCCGGATAGACCGCCATGGAGATCTTTTCCGTCAGGTCCAGCCGCACCATGACGCCTGACAGGATCATAAAGGGAAGCAGGGCGGGGATCATTTTCTGGAACCACAGCCCAAGGCCCAGGTTGGCATAGGCAAGGCTCTGGGCCGGGTGGGTCAGGATGCAGCCGGTGAACAGCAGGAAAAACAAAGTGAGCAGCTTCATCGTCATTCCAAAAGCTTTCTTTGACAAAATATATGAAACGGGAGTGGGTTTATGCGTCTTGACAGATTTTTGTGTGACAGGAAGCTGGGAACAAGGAGCCAGGTAAAGGCGCTGCTGCGGCAGGGGCTTGTGACCGTGAACGGGGAAACGGTATCCTCCGGCGACCGGAAGATAAGGGAGAATGTGGACCGGGTGGCTTTTCAGGGGCGCGAGCTGGAAGCCTCCGGGTTTGTCTATTATATGCTGAACAAGCCGGGGGGAGTGGTTTCCGCCTCCAGGGACGGCAGGGCCGAGACGGTCGTAGACCTTCTGCGGGACTGCGATCTGCCCCGGAACGGCGTGTTCCCGGTGGGCAGGCTGGATAAGGACACAGAGGGGTTCCTGCTCCTCACCGACGATGGCGGGCTGGCCCATCGGCTGCTCTCGCCAAAAGGGCATGTGGACAAGACATATCTTGTGAAAGCGGAGCATCCGCTCTCGCCGGAGGACAGGGCCAGGCTG
>CANPYT010000048.1 GCA_947588705.1 uncultured Acetatifactor sp.
CTCTCCGGCGCTGTGCGCCTGCCTTTGCTCATAAAAAGGCGTTCCCTCGGTTGCCGTATCCAGAGGAAAATTCGTGCGAGCACGATTTTCCTCTGAACACGTCAACCGGCTGAACTGTTACCTATTTTACTGTAAACGTCACCTTTCCGTTTTTGAATCCGGCGGAAACCGTGTCGCCCGGCTGGATCTTCTTCCCGAGGATCTCTTCCGCCAGCGCGTCCTCCACCACAGATTGGATGGCTCTCTTCAGCGGCCGCGCCCCCATCTTGTTATCCGCGTACTTTTCCACCAGATGCTCCTTCAGGGAAGCCGTCATGGAAAGCCGGATATCCATCTGTTCCTCGCAGCGCTTGTACAGATCCGACGCCAGAAGGCTGACTATGGCTTTCATGTCCTCGCTGTTGAGCTGGTGGAATACGATGATCTCGTCGATCCGATTGATAAATTCGGGCTTAAAGCTTTTTTTGACCTCGTCCATGACGCCGGATCTCATCTTCTCGTAATCCTGCTTCGCATCGCTGCCGGTGGAGAAGCCAAGGTTTTTGGGATCCACGATCCGCTGGGCCCCCGCGTTGGACGTCATGATCAGCACCGTGTTCTTAAAGCTGACCTTGCGCCCCTTGGAATCCGTGATATGCCCGTCGTCCAGCACCTGAAGCAGGATGTTGAACACATCCGGATGGGCCTTTTCGATTTCGTCAAAGAGCACCACGGAATAGGGATTCCTGCGGACCTTCTCGCTGAGCTGGCCGCCCTCCTCAAATCCCACATAGCCGGGCGGCGATCCGATCATCTTGGACACGGAGTGCCCCTCCATGTATTCCGACATATCGACCCGGATGATGGCGTCCTCGGAGCCGAACATGGCCTCCGCCAGCGCCTTGGAAAGCTCCGTTTTCCCCACGCCGGTGGGGCCCAGGAACAGGAAGGAACCGATAGGCCGCCGGGGATCCTTCAGGCCCACGCGGCCTCTGCGCATGGCCTTTGCCACCGCCGTCACCGCCTCCTCCTGGCCGATGACGCGCTTGTGGAGAAGGCTTTCCAGCTTCAGCAGGCGCTCGCTCTCCTTCTGCGCCAGCTTTTGCACCGGGATCTTCGTCCACATGGCCACTACCTCTGCGATCTCGTTTTCCCCCACAGTATACCGCCTGCCGGACTCCTGGTTTTCCAGCCGCTTCACCATCCGCTGGTACTTCTTTACCAGCTCATCCTGGTTCCGCTTGATCTCCGCTGCCTGCGTAAAGGCTTCCATGCGGATGGAGCGCTCGATCTGGAGATCCATCTTTTTGATCTGATCCAGAAGTTCCTTCTGTTTATCCGGCATATCCATAGCCCGGAGCCTTGTGCTTGCCGCGGCCTCATCGATCAGGTCGATGGCCTTATCCGGCAGGTTCCTGTCATTGATATATCTGGCGGACAGCCGCACCGCCGCCGACACAGCCTCCGGCGCGATCGTCACCTGATGATGCTCCTCGTATTTTCCCTTGATTCCCTCCAGGATGCGGATGGCCTCCTCTTCCGTCGGCTCTTCCACATTCACCGGCTGGAACCTGCGCTCCAACGCGGCGTCCTTCTCAATATACTTCCTGTATTCCGCAATCGTGGTGGCGCCGATCATCTGCAGTTCCCCCCTGGCCAGAGAAGGTTTCAGGATGTTGGAAGCGTCGATCGCCCCCTCTGCGCCGCCCGCCCCGATCAGGGTGTGCAGTTCGTCCAGGAACAGGATCACATTACCGTCCTCTATCACTTCCTTGATCACGCGCTTGATGCGCTCCTCAAACTCGCCCCGGTACTTGCTGCCCGCGACCATGCCGGACAGGTCCAGCGTCAGCACCCTCTTGTCCTTCACGGTAAAGGGCACCTTCCCCTCCACGATCCGCAGCGCCAGCCCTTCCACAACGGCAGTCTTTCCAACGCCCGGCTCTCCGATCAGGCAGGGGTTGTTCTTGGTCCGCCGGCTCAGGATCTGCACCAGCCTCCGGATCTCATCCTCCCTGCCGATGACGGGATCCAGTTTCCCCTCCCGGGCCATGGCGGTCAGGTCCCGGCTGTACTGCCCCAGCGTAGTGGCTTTCTGGCGGCCTGACGGCCTCCTCATCAGGTCCTCCTTGTACAGATTGCCGTCCTGCCCGATGGCGATCAGGGTGTCCACGTAGATCTTCTGCACGTTGGCGCCGATGGTATTCAGCAGCCGAACCGCCACATTTTCACCCTCTTTGATCAAAGCCATCAGGATATGTTCCGTTCCGGTAGCCTTCTGCCCAAACCTGGCCGCCTGCCGGTGGGCTTCCTCCAGCACCTTCTGGGCCCTTGGCGAGTATCCCTCCCGCTCCCGCAGGCTCACCCCGTTCTCAAAGGCTATGAGTTCCTGGATCATATCCTGCACCTGCGTGACTTCCACGCCATTGTCCGCCAAAACCTTATGAGCCACTCCGCCCGGTTCCTTCAGAAGGCCCACCAGGATATGCTCCGTTCCCACATAACCCTGCTTCAGGCTTCTGGCGCACTTTGCGGCAAGATTCAGGGCCTCCCGGGCCCTGTCCGTAAATTGTGACTGCATTTTGTCCTCCCATCCAAAGCCGGCTGTCCGCCGCTTACTTGTAATCTTCGTAAATCTCTTCAATAAGAGCGTGGATCTCCTCCTTGGAGATATTCTTGCAGCTGCTCTCCGCCAGGATGACCTGAAGCTGCTTTTTCAAGCCTTCCAATGTCCGCATCCTGTCTGTGTCCACGGCGATGACAGCCCCCCGGCGGCGGTCCACCTTTACATACCCTTCCTGTTTCAGCACCGTATATGCCTTATTTACGGTGTGCATATTGATGCCGATCAGTTCCGCCAGCTGGCGCACACTCGGCAGGGAATCCCCCTCCCGGAACTGAGAGGTGGCGATCCCCATGATGATCTGGTTTCGCAGCTGCAGATACAGCGCCTCGTCACTGTTAAAATCAATTTCTATGACCATACTGCCTCTCATTCCGCCTCGCCCGGCCCTGCTGTTATATTTATATTATAACAGGCTTTCCGCTCTGTCAACCGTCTGATCGCGCCTTTCCCCTCTCCCTGCGCAAAGGGGAGAGGACGCCCTCCTTAAAGCGTATCCTCTCCCCATCCACTCTATTCCGTTTTTAGAGGATAATTCCTTTCGTTTTCTTCTTCCCCGTCATAATTCAAAAACTCAAATTCAAACTCGTCATCCTCGTCCGCCATAAAATTCTTGGACTGGGGTTTCGGATTTCCCTGCCCCACAGGACGCTGATGCTGGCCCTGCCCGGCTGCCGCCGCTTTCTGGCCCTGCCCGGCCCCCGCGGGTCTCTGCCCCTGGGGCGCTCCCACAGGACGCTGGCCCTGGGATGCCCCCGCGGGGCGCTGGCTCTGGGCAGTTCCCGCCGGACGCTGTCCCTGGGATGCCCCTGCAGGGCGCTGCCCTTGGGATGCCCCCGCCGGACGCTGGCCCTGGGGCGCTCCCGTGGGGCGCTGGCCCTGGGGTGTTCCTGCGGGACGCTGGCCCTGAGATGCCCTTGCCGGGCGCTGGCCCTGGGGCGCTCCCCTCTTTTCCGCCCCCACGGTGGGCATCACGCGTCCGCCCTGGGCGCTCCTCCTGCGCAGCGTCTCGTTCTCCACTTCGTTAAAATAAGCGGAATCCGCCATATCCTTGATCTTAAACACCAGGAAGCCGATGGCGCCTACGGCTGCCACCAGAAGGAATACAAGGATCACGATGACGATCTTCTGGGTCTTCACATTTTTTGCGCTCTGGTCATACAGCGCGGGATATTCATTGATCTTTGACAGCAGGTCATTGATGTCATAACCGCCATCCGGCGTGGTCAGATACCATATGCCGTCCTGAAAGACGGTATCAAACTCCTTGGGCGCCGCCTCTACGGTCGGTACGGTGTTTTCCGTCTCCCCGCCTGTCTCCGGCTCCTGGGTGTCCGGAACCTCCGGCTCATAGGCGGTCAGCTCCCCTGACAGCTGTACATAATCGGAGCGGATAAACCCTGATACCTCAGAACCGTCGGAATTAAAGTTTACCTGATACCACACCTTGCCGTCCGAATCCAGGCTGTTCGCCTGGCCGGTGACTGTCAATGCCAGGTTATTCTGTACTGTCGTGACGATCTGGCTGTTCACCGACGCGTTACTGCGGATCCTGACGCCGGAGGAACCGCCGCCGACGACTGTGGCGCTGACCGGATTCACCGCGCTGACCTCCGCCTGCGCCAGACTGCTGCCGCCCTCCGTCTGGGTCGGCGTGACCTGGGTGGAAGCGGGCGGCGTGGAACCGTCCGTGATCTCGACCAGATCAGACCGTATATAACCGATATTCTGGTCATCCACCCAGACCTCATACCAGGTATAGCCGTCGCCCGCCTGCACCTGGCCCCGGATGGAGATCACGGTATTCTGTTCGTAGCTGGTCAGCACACTGGCTGTGGCGCTGGCAGAGCTGCGCACGTTGGCCCCGTTGCTGGATATAACTCTTCCCGCGCTCTCCGCATGGCTCACCAGGGTAAACGGCCCGTCAGACAGCCACAGAAGAAACACCAGAGTCACCGCCAGCGCAACTCTGCCCAGCAGCCCCCCACGTAATTGAAACCATTCTTTCGTCCTCTTCATAACCTTTCCCTTCTCTCCTGTTTCTATAGCAATACGCTCCCTGTTACTCGTGCCGGACAAAGCGCTTATGTCCTTCGTCCGTCTTCGGCCCCTTGGAAAAGCCGTGCTGTCCCTTGTGCGACACCTCCCTCTGCTTTTCCTCCAGCTTCCGGTGCATCTTGATCTCACAGTCCGGACAGTACCTGCCGGAGCGGATGGGCTTGCCGCAGATCTCGCATTCCAGGAACGCCCTGGACCCTTCCGCCACCTCCAGACGGCCCTCCTTCAGCATCTGGCGGATGCTCCTCTGGGAAACGCCGATGGCGTCCTCGATCTGGGCGGCCGTAGCCCCCTTATGCTTTTCGATGTAGTTTCTCACCTTGCCGTAATCGTCATATGCCAGATGGCCGCAATCTTCGCACTTGTACTCGCCCAGCCCGCGGAACACCATCACGCCCCCGCACTTGACACACTCCCTGGGAATATTGTAAGCGTCCGGCTTTAATAAACGTTCGTAATCCATACTTTTACCTCCTGTTGTCTTCCCTGTAAAGCCCTTCCCGCAAGGCCCTATGCCTCATCGATGGCTTTCCCGATGTCATGTCGCATGTATTTATTTTCAAAGGAAACCCACTCCGCCGCCTCATAAGCTTTCGCCCTGGCCTCCTTCAGCGTGGCCCCCTTTGCCGTTATCCCCAGCACACGGCCGCCGTTTGTGAGGACGCGCCCTTCCTCATCCGACCTGGTCCCCGCGTGGAAACAGTAGTAATCTTCCCTCCCCTCAAAGTTTTCCAGGCCGGTGATCTCATATCCCTTCTGATAAGATACCGGATACCCTTCGCTTGCCAGCACTACGCAGACGGCGGCATTGTCCTCAAACTCCAGCTTCACCTGATCCAGTGTGCCGTCGATACAGGCATCCGCCACATCCAAAAGATCGTTTTTCATCCTGCACAGCACCACCTGCGCCTCGGGATCCCCGAACCGCGCATTGTACTCCAGCACTTTAGGGCCTTCCGGCGTCAGCATCAGGCCGAAGAAGATCACGCCCTTAAAGGGCCGCCCCTCCGCCGCCATGGCGTCCACGGTAGGCTGGTAGATATATTTCCGGCAGAACGCATCCACCTCTTCCGTATAAAAGGGGCTGGGCGAAAAATTCCCCATGCCGCCGGTGTTCAGCCCCCGGTCTCCGTCCAGGGCCCGCTTGTGGTCCTGGGCGGAAGTCATGGGCAGGATGGTCCTGCCGTCCACAAAGGACAGCACCGACACCTCCCGTCCCGTCATGAACTCCTCGATGACCATGCGGTTCCCGGCGTTTCCGAAATGCTTATCCAGCATGATCTCACGGACGCCGGCCCTTGCCTCCTCCAGCGTATTGCAGATCAGGACGCCCTTGCCCAGCGCCAGGCCGTCGGCCTTCAGTACAATGGGCATCTTTGCCGTCTCAAGATAATCCAGCGCTTTCTGGGGGTCATCAAAGGTTTCATAAGCCGCCGTAGGGATCCCATACTTCTTCATCAGATCCTTGGAGAACGCCTTGCTGCCCTCCAGCACAGCCGCTTTCTGATCCGGCCCGAACACCCGGAACCCCGCCGCCTCCAGCTTATCCGCCAGGCCGCCCACCAGCGGATCGTCCGGGGCCACAAACACCATGTCCACCGCCTTTTCCCTGGCATAAGCGATGATCCGGTCAAAATCCATCGCGCCGATGGATGGCTCACACTCGGCGATCTGGGCGATCCCGGCATTTCCCGGGACACAGTAAAGCTTTTCCAGCCGGCTGCTTTTTTTCATGCTGACTGCTATGGCGTGCTCTCTTCCGCCGCCTCCAACGATCAATACTTTCATATCTCCTCTTTTCCGCTGTCCGGCCCTGCCGACAGCCCGGACCGGCGCCTGACCTTTCCGTCCTCAAGCCGGAGCCGTCCATTTGCAATATCATCTATCGCCTGGGGCAGCAGGATCCACTCCGCCTGCTCCATGACGCGGCGCTGAAGGGTCTCCGGCGTGTCGTCATCCAGCACCTCCACCGCCTTCTGGGCAATAATGGGGCCCTCGTCCATCCCCTCGTTCACAAAATGGACCGTGGCTCCCGTCACCTTCGCCCCCCGCTCCAGCACCTTCTCGTGAACCTTTAACCCGTAATAGCCGACGCCGCAGAAAGACGGGATCAGCGACGGATGGATGTTCACGATCCGATTGGCGAACGCCTCCACCATCTCCTCCGGGATCTTGACCAGGAAGCCCGCCAGCACGATCAGATCCGGCGCAAGCCCGCACATCTTCTCCGTGAACGCCCTATTGAACGCAGCCCTGTCCGGGTAATCCGCAGGCCGCATGAGGATACCCGGGATCCCGTGTCCCGCCGCCCTTTCCAGCGCTTTTGCCCCCGGGTTATTGCTGACCACCGCCGTCACCTCCGCGTTGGTGATCTTCCCGCTGTCGATCGCGTCCAGAATGGCCTGCAGGTTGGTACCGCCGCCGGACACGCACACTACCGTCCTCAGCATACCACCGCTTCCCTTTCTCCCGGTTCCACGGCTCCCACGATCCAAGCCTGTTCCCCGGCATCCCTCAGCACCCGGACTGCCTGCTCCGCCTGGCCGTCTCTGATAGCCAGCACCATGCCCAGTCCCATGTTATAGGTGTTGTACATAACCTTCTCCTCAATGCCGCCCTTCTCCTGCAGCAGCTTAAAAATAGGCGGCACCGGGTAGCTGTCCTTCCGGACCACAGCCTTCTTGCCCTCCGGCAGCATCCGGGGAATGTTCTCATAGAACCCGCCGCCGGTGATATGGCTGCAGCCCCGGACGGCAACCCCCGCGTCCTTCAGCGCCCTCAATGCCTTCACATAGATCCGGGTAGGCGTCAAAAGCGTCTCCCCCAGCGTCGCCCCCAGCTCCTCATAGTACGTGTCAAGGCTCTCCCTGGTCATGTCAAAGACCTTCCGGATCAGGGAAAATCCGTTGGAATGTACCCCGGATGAGGCGATCCCCACCAGGACATCGCCCGCAGCTATATCCTCGCCTGTGATCAGATCCTTCCTGTCCGCCGCGCCCACAGCGAATCCCGCCAGATCATATTCGTCCTCCGGCATCAGCCCGGGATGCTCCGCCGTCTCGCCGCCGATCAGCGCCGCGCCCGCCTGCCTGCATCCCTCCGCCACGCCTTTTACGATGGAGGCGATCTTTTCGGGATAATTCCTGCCGCAGGCTATGTAATCCAGGAAGAACAAGGGTTCCCCGCCCGCGCAGGCCACATCGTTCACACACATCGCCACACAGTCGATTCCCACCGTGTCATGCTTATCCAGCAGGAAAGCAATCTTCAGCTTGGTCCCCACGCCGTCCGTCCCGGACAGCAGGATGGGCTCCTCCATCTTCTTTATGGACGCCAGGGAAAAAGCCCCCGAAAATCCTCCCAAGCCTCCCAGCACCTCCGGGCGCATGGTTCCCTTCACATGCTCTTTCAACAATTCCACCGACCGATAGCCCGCCTCAATGTCCACTCCGGCTTTCTTGTAATCCATCTTCATACCCCCTGTGTGCTTCCGCGCACCTTCCAAACCTGTTTCCAGTCCTTTTGTCCGGCCCGAAAGCCCTCAGTCCTTTTTCCTGCCGTCCAGGTAAGCCCTGTACCCTTCCCGCTTCAGCTTCGCGTCCTTATCTTCCACCTGGCCTTTCAGATCCGCGCTGTAAGCTTTCAGCTTGCCGAGCAGTTCCGGGTCGGAGGTGGCCAGGATCTTAGCCGCCAGGATCCCGGCGTTTGTCCCGCCGTTGATCGCCACCGTAGCCACCGGGATCCCCGAGGGCATCTGTACGATGGAATACAGGGAATCCCGGCCCCCCAGCGATGACGTGTGCATGGGAACGCCGATCACAGGCATGGGAAAAATGGCAGCGCACATGCCGGGGAGATGGGCCGCCATGCCCGCGCCGGCGATGATCACCTTAAAGCCCCTTTCCTCCGCGCTCTTTGCATACTCAAAAAACACATCCGGTTCCCGATGCGCGCTGATGATCGTCATCTCATAGGAAACGCCAAGTTCCTCCAGGACTTCCGCCGCTTTCGCCATAACGGGCAGGTCGGAATCACTGCCCATCACAATCCCTACTTTTGCCATGATAACCTCCGCGATCCCGCTCTGCAGGATCTCATATAATTATAGTGTACTAAAATTCTCAGGGCGGTGCAAGCCCTAAATCTTTCTTTCAGAAATGTAATGCAACAGTTCAGCCAGCCGCCTGATTTGCCGGAAAATCGTGCTCGCACGAATTTTACTCTTGATATGGCAACCGAAGGAGCGCCCTTTTGAGCAAAGGCAGCCGCAAAGCGCCGGAGAGCGTGTCAGTGCGGCCTTGCGAATGGCGCTGAAGGAGCGCCCTTTTGAGCAAAGGCAGCCGCAAAGCGCCGAAGAGTGCGTAAACGCGGCCTTGCGAATGGCGCTGAGCCGTTACATACAATGAAATGCCTCGTTGAGCGGTTCCGTTCCGGGAAGCACAAATCTCCCCTCCCGGATGATCGCGATGCGGCTGCCGTCCTTCCTCACCGCCGTAAGCTCCCCCAGCTCGTCATAAGGAATGGTAATGTCCGTGTGGCAGTGGAAATACGCCTCCATGGGCTTCTCGCGGCGCCGGGCCGAAACGGAGTTCTCCCGGGCCACAATGGCCTTGCCGTCCGGATTGTATGACTTCACATCCTCCTCATGGGCGTAACAGGTGTCGCCCAGCGCAAAATGGGGCCCCATCTTCTCCGCGATCAGGATGGGGAGCCTGGATTCCACCCCCAGCCTCTTTGCCACCACATAAGCGGTGGTGTTAGTGCCGATGGCAAATTCCCCAAGAGGCAGCGTATCGTGCCGGTACAGCACATTTTCTTTCAAAAACCGCCTGCCCTCCTCCGGATCCGGGAAATTCCCGCAGCTGTAATCGCTGACCATCCCGTCCCGGAATGTGACGGACAGATCCCGGTACTCCAGCCCGTTCAGATATACCCCGGTCACATGGAGCACCCCGTCTGTTCCCTCCAGCACCGGCGAAGTAAACACCTCCCCCACGGGAATGTTCACATCCGCCACACAGTTCTCAAAAATCGTCTCCCTGTCAGGGTCTTTCCGCTTCCAGAGATTCACCCGCAGATCCGTCCTGTTTCCGCCCATTCCTTTGATCTCGCAAAAATCCGCCTGATCCAGGGCATCGATCAGCGTCTGCTGCACCCTCTGGTACAGCCGGTAATCCAAAGTATTGATCCGTATCGTCTCCTGAAACAGCTCCCGGAATACCGGGCCGATCTCCGGGACCGGAAAGGCGATAATGGTGAAACTGGTCTCTTCGCTGGACATATACTCGCTGTTCAGCGCCCCTATCCGGGAACGCAGTTCCACCTGAAGCCTGTCCTGCTCTTCCGACAGCCTGAGAGCCGTCTCCTTGTTCACCGGATCAAAGTTTGCCTCGCCGAAGGTTTCCACCACCGCGGGCCCCGCATAAACTCCGCATTCGGCCTTATATCTCTCCAGGGCCGTGTGCCAGGTGTCAAACCTCCTGTTTACATAGTTCCGGTCCAGATAGACCGCCTGGTCATCCTTGTGGTCGTAATCCGCCTGGCGGTTTGGAGAGGTGCTGAAAAATCCTCCGCCCCGGCTATAACGGCAGACCAGAGCCTCCAGCCCCATCTTCTCAAAGTTTTCCACCGCCCGGCGAATCATGCGTTCAAACCCCAGATGATAACTGATATTTACCGTCCTCTTTTTTGAAAGATCCTTTCCCGTCACTTCAAAGCCGATGCGGTATCCCTCTGTGTAGGTGTCCGCCATGGCCGCGATGGTCTCCTCCCCCAGCCCCGCCAGAAACCGGGCAGTCTCCAGCTCGTTGCCGCTGACATATTCCCCATAGGCATAGAGATAACGCACATCCGACAGGTCACTTTCCCGTAAGATCCGCATTCCAAAGTTTCCCTCCGGGCAGGTCATCTCCCGGACCCGGCGCAGCGCTTCCACATCCAGATAATCGCTGGCGGACCAATAGAGGATCTGCCGGACGGCCTCTCTGCCCGGAAGCCGCTTCTCCTCCGCCTCCTGGTAGAAGAAAGCCGTATAAACCTCCAGGAAAAGCTCCAGCAGCGCCACTGTCTCCTCCAGATCCCCCTCATATACGCATACGATCAGACAGCGGAGCCGGTAGCTTAAGCAGGACATCAGGGCGCCCAGCTCTTCCCCCAGCCTTTGCACCGCATAATCGGGATTGCAGTAGCTCTCCCCGTAATGGTCCGGAAGCACATCCGCATACATCGCCCGGTTCCGCTCCGCCAGCTCATCCAGCGGAGCCTTTTCCATGCCTCCCTCCGCCAGAAAGGTCCTGACCCCGTCCATCAGCAGCAAAAATTCCGCCGCCTGCGAAAAATATTCTTCAAAAGCCGGAACTCCGAAATGCTCCTGCGGAATCTGCCGGATCCGCTCCATCGCCAGGCCATACCGCTCTTCCAGCAGCTCTTTTTGGTTTTCCGCCTCGCTTATGTTTCTCTCAAACTCACTCATTTCTTCCCACATTCCCCCGCCGGGCTCCCGGTCACAGCCGGGCGCCCGCATATAAAATCAGGCTGACGCTTCCCAGTGCCGCCAGATTCAGCAGGATCCCAAGCACCGGAAAAAGCCTGTAATAATCTTTTTCCCTGATCGTAGCGATCCCAAGGCACAATCCCGCCACAGAGAATACCGTGGCAAAAAGGCCCGTAAAGCCGTAGCCGGTTTTTGCCTCCCCGCCGCCCAGATAGGACATAAACACGACAGTTCCCAGCGCCGCCAGGCTGATCACACCCAGGATGGTCGCCATGACAGCCCGCTCCGAGTGCTTTTTATTAGTAAATATGTAGCCTTTTCTTTTCTTCATAAAACTCTAAAGGGCACTTCCCTGAACCCTGTGGGGAAATGCCCGCCGATGACTCCTTCTAAAATAATAACTTGGATTTGCCCGCTATCAGCTTTGCACCGGTCACGATCAGCAGGATCCCTGATACGATCCCGACCACCAATGTGATCACGCCCACGGCGATATTAGCCGCCCCCGCGCCTTTCATCACCTTATACACTTTCTGTTCCATAATCTTTCCCCTTTCCTGCCTTTTCTCACCTGTCATCAGGATATCGCTTTCTTCATGCTCCATATGTTTCATAATATTTATCAATCTCCGCTTTCCTTTTGTCATCGATATACACCTGTCCCCGGTAGGGTTTGTTGTACAGGTGTTCTATCACCTCGCCCATCGTCACAATGGCATGGGCCTCAAAACCATACTTTTCCCGGATCTCATCCAGGGCGCTTTTGTTTCCCGAGATCCCCTTCTCCATGCGGTTCAGGGATACCATCAGCCCTACGATCTCTACATCCGCCTGTTCTTTCAGGATAGGGTAAGTTTCCTCAATGGATTTCCCCGACGTAGTCACATCCTCGATGATCACTACCCTGTCCCCGTCCTTCAGGCTGCTGCCCAGCAGTATCCCCATATCGCCGTGATCTTTAAATTCCTTGCGGTTGGAGCAGTATCGGATCTCCCTGTCGTAGAGCTCACTGTAGGCGATGGCCGCAGCCACGCTCAGCGGGATCCCTTTGTAAGCCGGCCCAAAGAGGACATCAAAATCATCTCCGTATGTCTCGTGAATGGCTTTTGCGTAATACCTGCCCAGCTTCCAAAGCTGCCCGCCGGTCACATAGGCTCCGGCATTCATAAAAAAGGGAGATTTCCTTCCGCTTTTCAGCGTAAACTCTCCAAACTTCAGTACCTGGCTGTCCACCATAAACTCGATAAATTCCTGCTTGTACTGTTCCATTCTATCCTAAACCTCCGGTTTTCAAGGCTTTTCGCCTGTTTCTTTCTCTCGTAAAATACTCTACTGCACACTTTTGCGTTGCAAACGTATGGCGAAAACTGTCTGTTTTTACCAAACCGGTTGACAAACCTGCCCTGATAAATCCCATCCTTTCTTTGTGTAATGTCTTTACGCGTAATTCCTTTACGTAATTCTCTTCATTCTCTTCCATTAAGAAATCTCTTCCATTAAGAAATTTCCCCATTTGTTCTCCTTCCTGCGTATAGTGTTAAGAAAGGATTCCAAATATCCCTTTCATACTACCATAAATCTCTAAAACAATCAATGAATTTTATTGATTTTTCAGGGTTCTCCAATGTCACCATTGATGCAGACGGAGCGCTCTGCGATCTCCTTGGGTGTAAAACAGCCGTTCCTTACTGAATCCTGCTTTCTGAAAGCAATGATCAACATTGGTAGTCATAACGAAGTAGTCTTTTTTCTGTACTAATTTCAGCAAGTTCGGATAGACCAGTTTTGGCGGATCCTGATAACGGTTGATGCAGATATGGCGGCTCTAATATGCCCACTTTTCCTCTGGGAATACAAAGGGATAGTTTCCCCGTATAAGTGAATCCGGCAGAGGCAGAGAGCACGGCTCCGGCTCCGATTAAAATAGAATCTGACTGTTCTATTTCGCACTTTAATTGCTGTATCGTCTGTTCCATCGTTTTACCATTCTTATGTTTCTTCTATAATAATAGGACAGGGCAGCAGACACATGGTCGCTGCCCTGTTTGCATCATCCCTTACAGCTCAATGACTTCCGGATCGGAGGTGAAGGAATAGATGGTAGCCGTGCCGTGCTCAAAATAGAACACGGTCATCAAGTTGTCATCTACCGTGTACATGCTGCTCAAGGCGGCGGTGTTATCGTCCATCATAGCGATGCGGGCCTCACGGCGGGTGTCCTCCGTGACTTCACCCTCTACACGGATCCAGGTGCCCTTGTGCATCCCACAGATTTCGACTTTGCCGTTTTTCTTCATCTGCTGATAGACCTTTTTCTGATTGTTTGTGACAATGTACAGCTTGCCCTCAAATTCGCACACAGCGCCGAAGGGACGCACATGGGGCTGGCCGTCTTCGTTGGTGGCGAGATAGAAGGTGCCGCAGGACTTCAGATATTCAATTGCTTTGTTCATGGTAAAATCTCCTTTCAAAGTTCAAGTTGCTTTTTTTCTGATCACGAGTATAATTATATATTGTAGGAGCAAAAAAACAAGTACGATATTTATTGATACTGGTATCAGAAAGGAACGCACCTATGGAGAAAAAGAACTTATTCGGGAAATGCCCCTATGTCACTGCACAAAAAGTTTTGACAGGTAAATGGTCCATGTACATTATGTACCTGCTCTCAGATGGCCCTGTGCGGTTTAATGAGTTGCAGCGTCAGATGCCGGAGGAAATGACACATACCACGCTGTCCCGGCAATTAAAGACGCTTGAGGATGAAGGATTGATCGTCCGGCGGGATTATCAGCAGGTTCCGCCGAAAGTAGAGTACAGCCTCAGTGACATCGGGGAAAAGTTCAAGGATGTGTTGTCCGTACTGGAAATATGGGGAAATGCGTATATTCAGTATTTGAAAGATTCAAAATGATCAGATGCTTTCTCAAGATTTTGCCTGAAATCTGGAACAAAAAATCCAAAGTGCAAGTCAGAACGCACGTTTGATATTTTCCCCTTTCCCTTGTAAGCTGTATATTACATGGTGCTAGCATCATGTAATAAGGGTAGTTAAGGAGAAAATCATTTTGATGCTAAAACGGTGCCAAGAATTAAAAAATGCAGTAAAATCACGGCTTCCGAATGTATGCTCGGAAGCCTTTTTAAATGGTGAGTGGTGGCGCAGGCTGCTCGTGCTTCTAAAATGCTTCTAAAAATTTGGGAATTGTGCATCCAAGAAATAAAAAAGTGCAAAATAGAAATAATAGTCTCTGTAATATGCAGTTGACACAATCTGTTAATTATTATATTATAGTTATAGAAAGGTCTCCATTAACCTTCGGTAACCAATCCGTAAAGAGATGAACATTAAAGAGTGGGAAGCGATGTCTTCCCACATTTTTTAATCTAAAATACAGAGGAGCAGTATTATGTTTACACTGGGGGGAAAGTTGATATTTGTCAATATAGACCAGAACTATCTTCAAAGACTGCATGAGGCATGTTCAGAAGTATGTTATAGACCAAGTGTATATGAGAATAAGCCATACATAGGAATTATGATAAATAAAGATAATCGGAAATATGTTATTTCCTTGTCATCTGCCAAAGAGAAGCATAAGACATGGAAAAATGTTGATAAAGAATGTTTATAAGCAGATGCTAACCGGGAAAGTGGCTAAGTTCTGCTGTGATTTTAAGAAGTTAGAGAAAGTGGCAGAAAAATAAGGCGCGCATGGCTTTGCGATATTGAGCCATCCGCGAGTGGTGCTGCAATACGGCGTTCACCGCTTTACAATGCAATTTATTACAAATGCGATTGAATTACACATCAAACCCGCATTTAACAAAATTTGATTTTTTCCATCTTGAAAAATACAAAGAGCCAGACAAATTAAACCGGCCAGCGCAAATACAATGCCCCAAAATAACAGGATTCTTTTTTTGTTCATTTATAAATCCTTACCTTTCCGACATTTTGACCGTATAAAAAGTATAATTCCCAGTAACATAAGAGGAAAAGAAATGCCAAGCGTGAAGCCAGAAAGCATCTCCTGAATATCAGTTCCACCAATTAACTGTGAATAGATAAGAAAAACTATTCCAGAAAGGGATACTACAATGCCAATAAGCATTAGTTTCTTATTTTTAAGATCCTGCGTTTCTTTCATCATTTTCAGTATCTGCTGACTATCGTATGTATGGATACTCTTTTCATCTTCTTTTCCATCAAGCAATTCTGCTACCGTAATATTTAACTCCTGACACAAGGGCTCGATAATTGAGTAATCGGGCATACACTTTCCTGTTTCCCATTTTGAAATCGTTTTATTGGAAACTCCCAGCCGTTCAGCAAGCTGTTCTTGCGTAAAATTTTGTTCTTTCCGCTTTTTGAATATAAATTTACCGATTGCAGTCTGATCCATATCTTAATTCCTCCAGAGTCTCTTTTTGTATTAAGCATACCCTTTTTGCCCTGAAGACAACACCCCTTATAAGGCGAATATGGGTGGAATGAGCTTTTTACCTTAAATTCTATTTTATTTCTATTTTATTTCTTAGTCGTTTCCGTCCTTATTGTCTCCTCGACAAACGGAAACCTGTTGCCCCCTTATATCATATTTCTTTGACATACAATCGGTCTGTTCCTCCGCCATAATTGATAATATCCCTGAGATAACGATATCCATACTTTTCGTATAAACCTATATGTATTGATGGGATATATGTTTTATCAAATCCATTTGCCTTTGCATACTCGTTTGCAAAGGCAATTAGTTTTTCGCTAATTCTATGTCCACGATGATCTTCCGATACAAAAACACCTGATATCCATGGATATATTTCAGGTAACGGATAATAGTCTTTCTTCCTGATGTAGGTGGTTCCTACAATCCGGTCATTTACGATTGCCGCAAACGGGGTTTCCCAATCCGTAAATGTCCATGCCCGAAGTTCGCTTAACATGTGGTCTTTTACATCTTCCCATGAGAAATTTTCAACAAAACATATCAGCATATCTGCCAAGGCTGTACCTTTTTCTACTTTTTTTATTTTCAATATATCCATATAAATAAATTGCCTCCAACTCCCGATTGTCAAGCAGCTGCCCACTCGACATTTTGGATTATACCATTCAAATGTGAAGAAATCTACTGTCCGTTAAGACGGCTAATCAGATAATTTTCGGTATTTTTTCAATTCGCTCCGTACAATCTTCCTCGCGGGCTGTGCTTTTTCGCCAATCGTCAGAAAGCGGAAAATACAGCTTGTCGTTGACAGTCTTTCCCATATTCCATATCCCACTTCCCGTTTTTATGCATAATTGACTCCACAAAATCAAAAACTGCCGCTCTCGGCGCACAATTTATACCCCGAGCGGCGGCTTACACCGCAAAGGCGAATTTTTTTGGGGGAGGTTCCCTCCACCGCCTTTGTACCATATCCAGCGGCAATAATATACTTCCAGAATCTGTCGCCAAAGGCGGCATTTACTGCTTCTATAATTAAAACAAGATCAATATCCTTTGTAGCCCGAAAATCCAGACCTTCCTCCGTCATCAGCAGATCACATGCCGTACCGCCGATGATGACATATTGATCCTCGTATCCACGAAACCATTCTCTGAAGTTTTCAATTCCTCTTACCATCTATTTCTCTCCAAACGTCAGCCAACATTTCTTCTACAGCTTCTTCTATTCTTTCATCCGCATCTTCCCTAAGCGCTAAAGCAAGGGAAAGTCGGTCAACGCGTTCCCCATTGCTCAGTTTTCCGGGATCGTATCGCCAAAGTTCCACTGCACACTGATCCTCCGAATTCTGCAATCTTCCTGATGCGTTTTTCCCCCATGCAGTGATACTCTTTGCGGCATAACATTCTATGGCAGGCGGATTTAGCATCGAATACTCGGAGAGCGCCGAGTATCCACTCATGAGCAGTTTTTCTCTTATTTCCGCCTTGGGCACATAAATTGTTCTCTTAACAGGATTCACCAGATAATTTTTTGACGCTTCAAAAAGTTCCCATGGTTTTTTTTCGGAGTAAATAACCTTCTGCACACCCCGTTTTTCTGTTTGTATCAGGCCCAAATCTTCAAGTTGTCTGGAGGCTCTGGAAATAGATGTGGCTGTAAAGACGAGTGCCTCTGCGGCATCGCTTGTCAACAATTCTCCGCAGCCATGATAAACATAGTAAAGAAACAATAGCTGCGCTGACGGAAGAATCTCTGTAATCTCAAGTTTCTCTGAATCAGCACGCTGCTGCAGATAAACTGCCATAAACGGCAGATAGATCTGTTTGCCCTCCACGACAAACGGAATGTGGTCACGCAAAAGATATTCCTTCTGGCGATAAGTGAGATGATCCAACACAAGTATGGCTGATGCCTCTGTCGTCTCCTGTATTCTTTTCAGATGCTTTTTTACAACATCAATAGCCTCCAACTCCGTTTTCGGATAAACAAAAACTGCTTTTTGGCCATCAAGTGATACCTCTTGTAAACGATACCGGGAATGAATATAATTGGGAACTCCTGTTATTTCACCATCACCATATACAACACGAATTCCAAGTACAGATTTAAGATACTCCATCATTGTTACCCCATTCTTTACTTTAATTTGTATTATAACTTATTTTAAGTCAAAAGTAAATATTAAAGTTGTAATGTTTTTACGTTTTTCTACTTGTGCGCCGGGTATTGATTTCCTATAGGCTACTATGGTATAACAGGGATGTTAGGTGCAAAAAAATACTATTAGGAGGATTTGCTATGAGACAGAAACTGAACATCACCGAAGGAATTTTCCCGATGCCGGTGCTGATGGTCGCCACCTATAACGATGACGGCAGCGTCAATGTGATGAACGCCGCATGGGGCACGATGCAGGAGCGAAACACCGTTGCGCTCAATCTGACCGAGACGCACAAGACCGTGCAGAACATTAAAAAGCGGGGCGCGTTTACCGTGAGCATTGCCGATGCTGCCCATGTGAAAGAGGCGGATTATTTCGGAATGGAATCCGGCAACAAAGTTACGGATAAGCTGGCCAAAGCGGGGCTGACCGCAAGTAAGGCCGAAACCGTCGATGCGCCGATCATTAACGAATTTCCCCTTTGTTTGGAGTGTGAATTTATCGAGTACCAGCAAAACGAATACGGCTGCGGTGTAATCGGGAAAGTGGTTAATGTCACGGCAGACGAGCGTGTTATATGCGACGGTAAAGTGGATATGTCGTTAGTGGACGCCATCGCCTTTGATCCCTATACACACGGCTATTACCGAGTTTCCGAACGGGTTGGCGAAGCGTTTAAGGACGGTCTTGCGTTGAAATAAACATTCTCAAACGGAAAACAGCGATAAGCCCCGTGGCAGGATCTGCATCCCTGCTACGGGGTTCACGCCGGAAGAAAACTCCAATGACGGTGAATTTCCCGTCCCATCCGTATTATTTGGAAATTCGTGACCGCCGCCGCAAGCAGTACAACAGACGATCAGCGAAAGCAGGAGAATCACCGCCGTCATAAAGTCCTCGGTATTGATATCGGGGAACGCCATGTAGCGGACATTTCCTCCGCTCTCGCCGGTGAAGGAGGGTCAAAGGCAATCGTCAGAAATCTCCGCTCCGCCGTGGTCTGGACATACAGTCCGGCTGCCTGTTCCTATGCCTGCAAGCGTCACAACGATATATTCATACACCATATAACATCTCCAAGCTACATCGAATCCTGATTTGCAGTATTTACTTGTTAAACAGCGGCTCTAGGACATCCGCATACTTTTCAAATATTTCAAACATATAGGTATCCCAATGCCGTGCATCCTTTTCGGAGCTGCCGAACACATAATCCTCCTGGCCGTAGTCGATCACATCAAAGCCGGGCATTGCCTTGCTTGCTCCTTTGGTTCGGTAAGCTGCGGCATCAGCAAGGGTAAAGGATACGCCAGTCGTATCATTATAGTTCACCCAGCTGCTGAGATTTGTTCCGGTCGCTTCCTCGGATGTTCCGTTTGTCGTTTGCTTTACTGCTTCGGCTTTTGTAATGGTTGTAACCGCGCCGTCCACATACTGGCCATACATCTGATCCACATAAAGGGAGAAGGAATTGCCCAGCACCTCGGAAGGAACATGGCCGCCATCCCACTGCCACTCGATCACAGCGTCAACATCGGCATTCAGCCATGCGATTTGCAGATTCAGAGAGGAGAACATCGACATATCTCCCTCCGAAGCACCCATGATGATTTTTGTCCAAGTGGGATCATCAGTGCCGTCCGCTCCGATATAGTTCAGCGGGTTATAGAGAGCTACAATATTGTTGCCGTATTCATCGCCGGAATAAATTTCTTCGATATCGGCTTTGTAAGCTGCAACCATATCTTCATAGGATTCGTAATTTGCGGAATCACCGCTTCCGGTTGCGGACTGGGTCGTGCCGTCGTCGGGTGTTCCGACAATGTTCCCCTCCGGGCCTCCATCTGGCAGATTGCCATCGGGGGCATTTTCATCAGACGCTCCGCCACCCTTTCCGCTTGGACCGCCATCTGGCATTTCGCCATCGGGGGCATTTTCATCAGACGCTCCGCCACCCTTTCCGCTTGGGCCGCCATCTGGCATTTCGCCATCGGGGATATTGCCGGGTGCGCCTTCAAATCCTCCCTGCATTTTGCCGTCAGGAAGTTCACCCATATTTCCACCAGGGCCACCCATCATGCCACCCATACCGCCGCTGCTTCCTTTGGTGTAACGGCCTTCAATAAACGCCTGTGCCTTATCCGCACTCGTCATTGCGGCAACCGCATCATCGCTGAGGGCATTGCCATCCTCGTCAAACCAAGTCCAGCCATCAGCGTAGTCGAGGTTATCCAGATACCACTGGAGATTCTCGGTAAACTCGGCAAGATATAGGTCGAGATAGGTGCCGTAATAGCCG
>CANPYT010000049.1 GCA_947588705.1 uncultured Acetatifactor sp.
GGGACACTAAAACTTCTTGCCCTCTTGCTTTTTTCGGGAGGTAAAAGGCGGTTTTGACATCTGGGGTTTTCATTTAGTAATACGGTCAGAAAAAAATTAGCCAGGATAAGTGAGTTGAATAAGCTGAATCACACTTATAATCTGGCGGCTTATTTGATCGCACAGCTTGGAAAGAATTACCATAATGGCGCAAATGAGCGTATCACGGGTGAGGAACTGCTTGGATTAGCAATGAAACAGATAAAGCAGTTGCAATATTTAGCCGGAGGTATGGTAGTATTTTTGGAAACATCAAATGAAGAAAAACTGTTGTCATTTTATCAGGCAATGGGGTTTCAGAAATTTGACAGCCGATTATCAGAAAGAGCAGGCTATGAACCGCATGAACTTGTTCAGTTGTTAAAAATCATAAAGTAACTTAATGATGGGCATATGGAGGGTACAGATGTGACAATCCATATGCCTTTTTTATTTTGGGAAATACCGTCTTGTGAAATATGCAGGGCGGTATTTTTCTGTGGAAAAAGAAAGGAGAAAATATGGCAGATGCAAATGTAAACAGAGTTTCCATGACAGAGAAGCAGAAAGTAAAAGAACGAAAGAGCGGGAAACTGTTATTTTGAGATTCAAAAACGGTATAACGAAATTAATTCTATTGCAGATAACAATTGCAATCCCCGGCTGCGGTGATTATAATGAAAAGGGCGGTAAGAAAAGGCCAAAGAAAACGATGTGAATTGTTCCGTGGCAGCACATATTTTGAAGTCCTTCCGAAGACGGTAACGGAATGGAAGCAGATCAACTTAACCAGATTTCTGAGAAGGATTCTAAAGCGCCAACTTTTAAGGAACTTTGTGAGATTTTGGGGATAAATTAATTGCATCCTTTATCTTCAAGGGTAATGTGGAGGAAACTTATATGACTGAACAGGCTGCTATTGTGGGATCCTGCTAATACCTGAGTAATGACGCGGCACGACTGAAACTATGGATGTTAAGCATCAGGCCAATTTCAGGAGGGTAAGAATGATTGATGGACATATTCATATTGAGCGCGGGGATTATACGTTGGAATGGATCGAACAATTCGTAAACAAGGCAGTTGAAATGGAGTTTGATGAAATTCGATTACTCGAACATTGTTATATATTTGAAGAGTTCATGCCTATGTATGATTCGGTATGTGCACACAGTGAATATGTGGATGATTGGTTCCGGAGAAAAGCGGGAAAGCATAGGATATCGGAGTATCTTGGACTTATTGAGGAAGCAAGGGAACAAAAATATCCTGTAAAGATAAAATTCGGGCTTGAAATATGTTACTTCAAAGAGCGTGAGGCATTTATTAGGGAGATGACGAAAGACAAGGAGTTTGATTTCCTGTTAGGCAGCATTCACTTTGTCGATGGATTTGCCTTCGACCATAAGCCGGAACATTGGATAGGAATGGATGTAGATACGATATATCGCAGGTATTTTGAAGACTCTGTTTCGCTGGCAAAAAAGTAAATTGTTTGATGGGATCGGTCATCCGGATTTGATAAAACTATTTGGCCACAAACCGTCTTTTTCCCTTTTGGGCTATTATGAAAGTTTGGCGGAGGCGCTTTCAAATAGCAATATGTATGCGGACCAGAATAGTGGTGCGGCCCGGAGATGCCCGGAAACCGCTGCTCCGGGAATGGAGAAAGACTTGCTTCATATTCTAAAAAAGAAAAATGTAAAGATTATTACGTCATCCGATGCGCATCGTCCTGAAGACGTGGGCGATAAAATCCAGGAGCTGGAAATTTCTATCGCAAATGCTTAGGCGGAGCAAGTTGGCGCTTGCTAAGGAGCTAAGATAAACAGGGAACGCTTTAGAGGAAACATTTGATATGGATGCTTTAGATAATTTGCTTAAAAGTTTTGTCACGCAAAACCAAAAAATATTAGGGGATAATCTGGTCGGGATTTATCTTCATGGCTCCGCTGTTATGGGATGCTATAATGAAAAAAAGAGTGACATTGATCTGCTGGTTGTAGTAAAGGAAACTATTCCAAACGGCATAAAACGTCGCTTCATGGATATGGTCATAGAATTAAATACATATGCCCCTCCAAAAGGGATCGAACTAAGCATTGTGAAAAGAGGGGTATGCGATCCGTTCGTTTATCCGACACCTTTTGAACTGCACTTTTCTATTGCACATTTAGAATGGTATAAAACCGATCCCTTGGATTATATTGATAAAATGAAGGGAACAGACAAAGATCTGGCAGCACATTTTACTATTATTTATCACAGGGGAAAATGTCTATATGGAAACGATATCAAAGATGTCTTTGGGGCAGTCAGTAAAGGAGACTATTTTGACAGTATCTGGAGTGATGTTGAGGAAGCTGAAACGGAAATAATGGATGACCCCACTTACATTATTTTAAACTTATGTAGAGTATTGGCATACAAAAGAGAAGGGCTTATCCTGTCAAAACAGGAGGGCGGTAAGTGGGGAATCTGCAATATTCCTGAAAAGTACCGAGCTCTCATAGCGCAGGCACTGGATGAATATTCGTCTGATAAATCAACGGAATGGGATGAAAATAATGCCCATGAATATGCCGCATATATGGTATCGCAGATAAGGAATTAGATAAATTCCTGAATTTGCCAACCCGGCATCTGCCATAGAAAAACAGGAGATACATATGAAATGGTTTTAAAGCGGGATTGCAATTTCAAGTTGATGCTATCGCATATTGTGGGGAATGAACTGGAATCAGGAGAGATACAGGGCCTGTGATTGTGATACGCTTAAATTCTAACAGTTCAGCCCGCGCCATTTGCAAAGGCGGGCGATAATTTAAATAAAAATACGGGAGGGGATATTATGCGCAGCAAGGGAATCATCATTTTGGGAGTATTATGGATTGTTCTATCGCTATTATGTTTTTGGGCAGAAAATACGGTATTGGCCATTGTAATGTTATGCGCGGGAATCATCGAACTGGCCATTGGATTGATAAAGCGCAATAAAGAGAAGGAAATCCAGTAATTTATCGCTCGCCTTTGCGGATGGCGCGGGCTGAACGGTTGCAATTACGCGAAGCACCCGCGAAACAGTACCCCAAAGCGGCCCCCAAAAGCGGGGCCGGGATCGGTTGACACGATATGCCATTTTTTGTTATGATGAGAATACGATTTTAATGTCTCGGGGCTTTGCGCCGGGCGGCTTTTAGGGCAGGGCGTGTCCGGATATGACGGATATTTCAGCAAGGGCAGCCGACGATGTGGGGGAGGCCCGGGGATGCGATTAAAAAGGACGAAAAACACATGGAACGGGGGCGGATACTATGACGGAAACGGAAAGACAATGGGCGGAGGAAACGGCGGAGAAGATCTTGCGCAAGGTGGAGGTCACGGCGGAGCGGAACCTGCACAAGATCCCGTATACCACGGAAAACGGCGTGTTTGACGATTGGTCGGACAGGATCTGGTGGTGGACCAACGGATTTTTTGCCGGGCAGCTTTGGCTTTTGTACCATGCTTTTCACAGGGAATCCTTCCGGACTGCGGCGGAGGAGATCGAGGAAAAGCTGGATAAGAACCTGATGGATTATCAGGGGATGGATCATGACAGCGGCTTTCGGTATCTGCTGACGGCGGTGGCGGATTACCGGGAGACGGGGAAGGAAGTTTCCAAGAACAGAGGGCTTCTGGCGGCGGCAAATCTGGCGGGGCGTTTCAATCTTGCCGGAGGTTTCCTGCGGGCATGGAATGACGAGGGAAGCGGGGAGAAGGCGGGTTGGGCCATTATCGACTGTATGATGAACCTGCCCCTTCTCTATTGGGCGTCGGAGCAGACGGGAGACGACCGGTTTGCCCAGATCGCCAGATGCCACGCCAACACTGCCATGCGCACCTTTATCCGTGAGGACGGATCCGCAAATCATATCGTGGAATTTGACCAGAGGACGGGAGCGGTGCTGCGCTCCAACGGAGGCCAGGGGATGCAGGAGGGCTCGTCCTGGACCAGGGGCCAGGCATGGGCGCTTTACGGGTTTGGCCTCAGCTATCGGCATACCGGAGACCCCAATTATCTCAGGACTGCCGAGCGGGTGGCGGAATATCTTTTTCGGCAGATGCCGGAGGACGGCTTGATCCCCGTGGACTTCTGCCAGCCGGCGGAATGTGGATGGGAGGATTGTTCGGCGGCGGCTATCCTGTCCTGCGGGTTCCTGGAGCTGGAAGGGCATCTTGGCGGAGAACGGGGGGAAGCATGTCACCGGGCTGCCGTACATCTGCTGCGGACGCTGGCGGAAAAACGCTGCCGCTTTGACACGGAGACAGACCACATTGTGGAAAACTGTACGGCGGCTTATCACGATAAGGAGCACAATTTTGCCCTGATCTACGCGGATTATTATTTTACCGAGGCGGTCCTCAGGCTGGCAGGGAAAAACCTGTTTTTGTGGTAAAGGGAAAAGTTGTGGTAAAGGGAAAAGTTTAGGAAAAGTCCGGGCGGCAAAAAATGTGCGGTAGACAATCCGGCAGAGGGGAAAGGACGCCGGGCTGCGGAATGGAGTGAGGGTTATGGGAGAACGGGTATTACAGACGCCCTGCGGCGCCGTCAGGGGAACGGAAAGAGAAAACGGCGTGTTGTTTCGGGGGATCCGGTATGCGACTGCAGAGCGTTTCGCCTATCCGACGCCTGTCACCGGGTGGGAGGGCGTCTATGACGCCACAAAGCAGGAATTAAACTGTTTTCAGTATGATACGTTCCGGCCGGAGGCAAAAGAGACCGGGAATTTTTACTATGAGGAATTTCGCAAGGGGCAGACTTTTCTTTACGATGAAAACGCGCTGACGCTGAATATTGTGACGCCCCTGCAGGCTGAAAATTGTCCGGTGCTGATATTTATCCACGGGGGCGGCCACGAGACGGGAACTGTGGGGGAGCTGCCCCACGGGGATACGGAAGAGTACGCAAAAAGAGGGATCGTGTATGTGTCCGTGGGGTATCGGCTGAACGTATTTTCCCTGTACCGTTCCAGGAACTATGGGCTTTATGACCAGATGGCCGCCATCCGCTGGGTGTATGACAATATCTCCGGGTTTGGAGGCGACCCGGAGAGGATCACCATAATGGGCCAGTCCGCGGGGGCCATGAGCGTCACGGACCTGCTGTACACGCAGGCGTTAAAGGGGATCGTGAAGGGGGCTGTGATGTTGTCCGGGGCCGGCATGATCCCGAAGGTGGTCCGGCCCCTTACGGAGGCGCAGTCCGCCTCGTTCTGGGACCAGGTGCAGGAGAGGGCGGGGGCGGAGAGCGAGGAGGCTTTTCGGGCCCTGCCGGCGGAAAAGATATGGGAAGCCTGGTATCAGGTGTCCAGGGAGCGTAACGATATGCATTATCTCCAGCCGGGAATCGACGGGAAGATCATTCCTGACCTGCCCCAGAACGTGCGGAAGGCGGGAACTGACCTGGATATCCCGCTGATGATGGGCGTCACTTCCCAGGATTTTATGCCTTACCTGATCTTTGAGCTGGCCTATGGCTGGGCGAAGCGGAACGCCCGGGAGGGCAGGCAGCCCGTGTACGGCTTTTTCTTTGACAGGGAGCTTCCGGGGAACCGGTACAAGGCATATCATGCCTCGGATCTGTGGTATTTCTTCGGGAATATGGACAAGTGCTGGCGGCCCTTTGAAAAGACGGACTACGATCTGAGCGCCCAGATGATCGGGTATGTGGCAAATTTCGTGCGGAAGGGCGATCCAAACGGCGGGGAACTGCCCCTCTGGAAGCCTGTGACCAAAAGCCACAGAGGATTCCGGAAGTTTGACGGCGTCTCTGAGGGATACGCCTCCCCGTTGGAATGCAGGAGAAAGCTCTGGCATACTTTCCTGCGGGACAAAGGCCCCATGTAAGGCTGGCAAAGAGGGGGCAAAGGAGTTTCCCGCGTGGAAGGGCGGCGGGTCGCCTGCCGGGAAAGCAGGCGGAAAAAGGACAGGGTAAAAAAAGATACAAAAAAGATACAACACCGATCTATAATGGGGATATAAAGGATATAAAACAGTTATGCGGGCACAGCGGGAGGGGCGGCAAGGAGACGCCGTATCCGGGAGGAACCGCTGTGCGGGTGCAGAAACGGGGATCGGTATGATTAAGATTTTGATTGCGGAGGATGAGGAACCGATTGCGAATCTGATCCGGATGAATCTGCGCAGGGCGGGATATTCCTGTACCTGGGCGGCGGACGGCGAGCGGGCGGCGGATCTGATGGATCAGGAAAAGTTTGACCTGCTGCTTTTGGATGTGATGCTGCCGGGCATCAACGGATATGAATTGATGGAATATGCGAGGACTTTGGAACTGCCGGTGATCTTCCTGACGGCGTTGGGAAGCACGGAGAATAAGGTGAAGGGGCTTAAGATGGGGGCGGACGATTACCTGACCAAGCCCTTTGAGATCGTGGAGCTTCTGGCGAGGGTGGAGGCGGTGCTTCGGAGGTATCAGAAGACGGAGACCCTCTTTACGGTGTTTGACGTGGTGATCGATTCGGCCTCCCGCTCCGTGACCAGGAACGGGGATCCGATCCCGCTTACGATGAAGGAGTTCGACCTGCTCCTTTTGCTTGTCCGAAACCGGAATATCGCCCTATACCGGGAAACTATCTATGAGAGCGTGTGGGGCGGTGAGTATATGGGCCAGAGCCGGACGGTGGATCTCCATATCCAGCGGCTGAAGAAGAAACTGAACTGGGATACGGAAATTTCCGCGGTCCATAAGGTGGGGTACCGTCTGGAGGGCGAGGCGTGAACAGGGCGGCGCATCCGGATTTGAGGTCCCGAGGGGCGGGATCATGGGGGGTAACGTGAAATTTGCGGATAAGCTGTTTTTTACCATGCTGATCCTGCTGACTCTGATCTTTACCGTGTTCGGAGTCTGGATGCTCTATTCCAACTTTTCCCGGCTGCTGGACAGGGAGCTGGAGCGGGGGAACGGGGAGAGCAGGATGTTTCAGTTCCTGTTTGAGATGGGATACCGCTCCGGCATGGAATACGGGGAAGAATATGCCGTGAACCGAACGATGGAGAGCATTGCCGGAAGCGTGGAGCGGAACGGCAGCCGCTGTTTTGTGATCCGGGAGGACGGCAGGTTCTATTACGGCCAGGATTTTGTGCAGAGCCGCGGGTTTGACAGGGAGGTGGCTTCCCTGGCGGATTCCCTGGGGGCGGACAATACATACGGTTACTGTGTCCGCAGGATGGGAGAGGATTATTATATGCTGACGGAGGCGCTGGTGGATATCGAGGGCGAGGCGCTGTATCTTGGGATGTGCAGGGAACTGACGGCCATTTATGAGGACAGGAAGCAGCTGCTGGACCAGTACCGCATCGCGCTGGTCAGCCTGTTGTCTGCGGGCGGCATCGGGATCTATCTGCTGTCCAGGTATATTACCCGGCCTATTATCAGCCTGAACAAGCTGGCGGGCAGGATCGCGGCCGGCAGCTATGAGCTGCGCTCCCACAACAAGAGCAGGGACGAGGTGGGATCCCTGGCCAGGAATTTCAACCGCATGGCGGACCGGCTGGTGGACCAGATGGAGGAGAAGGTGAAGGAGGCCCGGCAGAAAGAGGATTTTACCGCGGCCTTTGCCCATGAGCTGAAAACGCCCCTGACTTCCATCATCGGTTACGCGGATATGTTAAATTCCATTGACCTCTCCGAGCAGGAGCGAAGGGAGGCTTATTTTTATATCTACAGCCAGGGGAAACGGCTTGAGAGCCTGTCCCACAAGCTGCTGGAGCTGGTCAGCATGGAAAAGAATCCCGGGGAATTCCGGCAGATCTCCACGAAGCGGCTGGAGGAAAACATCCGATCCACCATGCGCCCCATCTGGCGCAAGCGCGGCATCCGGGGCAAGGTGGAGATGGACAGGGGGATTATCCTGGGAGACGAAGAGCTTTTGCTCTCCCTTTTCTATAACCTGCTGGACAATGCGGTAAAGGCTATGGACAAGGAGGGCGAGGGATTCATCCTGCTGAAAGGGACCGTCATGGGCGACGGCTACGAGGTCAAGGTGGTGGATAACGGCAGGGGGATCCCAAGGGAAGAGATCGGGCGGATCACGGAAGCTTTTTATATGGTGGACAAATCCCGCTCCCGGCGGGAGGGCGGCGCGGGCATCGGCATGGCGCTCTGCGAGCGGATCGTACAGATACACGGCGCACAGCTCAGGATCGACAGCGACCTGGGAGAGGGCACGGTGGTAAAGATCCTGCTCCCTCCGGCAGGCAGGGGGGGTACTATCAAAGAAAATAAGAGGAAAAAGAAGGGGAAACTGCCGGAGACGGAATGAAGAAAGATACGGAAAAAAGTGCGGAAAAAAGAGGATGCGGAGGCAGGAGGGAAAAAAGACGCGCCGGGCGGCCTGCAGGCGCGTTTATGGGCAGTCCGCTTTATGCCGTCGGTGCGCTGGGGCTGGCTGTGCTGGTTGCCGGCGCCTTTTTCCTGCCAAGGATCCTGTTCGATATCGGCGACGGCAGGCTTTGCCGCGATGTGGTCCTGGGGGAGAGGGAGGAGATGGACTTGACCTTCCTGAGCGAAGCCTATGAGATGTCTCTGCGCAAGAGGCTTTCCAATTTTGCGGAAGGGCTTGAACGCAGCTGCACTTATTATGTGTCGAGCCAGGAGATGGAAAGGAATGAGGAGACCATGAGTCTCCTGCGGGAAACGCTTACCCGGTTCCTGGATTCTTATGAACCCATGTCCTATATAGAGGAGGGGCTGATATTGTCTGATCTGTATATTGCCGCGGATGAGACGTATCCCTGGGAGCTGAGGGAGTGGAAGCAGTATGTGATCTACAGTGACGATTATTCCGGAGGGGTCAATTTTATCATCTGGTATATCCAGGCCGAAAACCTGTTGTCGGGGAAGAGCTATCATCTGCTGTTGGATTCGGAGAGCGGCATCTTCTACGGGGCCTGCGTGGAAATGGGCCCGGAGGAAAACGATATAATCAGGGAAAGCTACCTGTACGAAACCCTTTCGACGCGCTATCCCCAGGATGAGCTTTGGAAGAACTGGATCAGGATGGGGCTTTATTACCAATATATCCAGTCGGAGGAGGCGGATGAGATCTATTCCAAGGTGGCTTTCTACTTTATGGACCGGTACGGCTATGACGAGCGAAGGAGCAAGGCGTACATCTACGACGGCAGTAAGTATACTGCGGCGGAAGACACAGCGGAAGATACGGCGCAGGATGATCCGCAGATGGCCCCCGCGCTGAATACGTTGAATGGAGAATGGAATCACGATAATATTTATGCGTTTGGATATAATTCCTGCACGTTCCGTATGCCCTACGGGGATCAGACTCTGGGTTTCAGCATACGCTATCTGCCAGCGGAAGCCGACGGGCAAGGCTGCATCCTGTATATGGGGATCGACGCCATAGGGCAGCTGATCCCGGAGTTTGCCAATGTATTTTAGGAGCATTTTGGGACCGCCTGCATAAAGTGCCTCCCGCGCCGATATATTGTTACAAAGCGGCGGGGAGGTTTTGTATTGGATTTACATAGTCTGATCGAAAGGGCGGATGATCTCATCTGGGGGCCATGGATGCTGGCGCTTCTTTTGGGAACGGGGATTTACCTGATGCTGCGGATGGGCTTCCTGCCTTTGAAAAATTTGAAATACGCGCTGAAATGCGCGGTCAGCGGGGAGGCGAAAACAGGAGGAGGGAAGGGCGGGATCACGTCTTTTTCCGCGCTGATGACGGAGCTTGCCATCACTATCGGCACGGGGAATATCGTAGGGGTGGCGACGGCCATGATGCTGGGAGGGCCGGGGGCTCTTTTCTGGATGGTGGTCACGAGCCTGGTGGGGCTGGCCACGAAGCTGGCGGAGAGTACGCTTTCGGTGGCGTGGCGCACCACAAACCGGAAGGGCGAACTGGTGGGAGGCCCCATGTATACCTGTGCGCGGGCGCTGAAGGGGAGGGCCGGAAAGGCGCTGGGCTGCTGGTTCGCGCTGATGGCGGTGCTGGCGTCCCTTGGGATCGGCAATATGACCCAGTCCAATTCCATCGCGGACGTGTTCTGGCATTCCTTCGGTACGCCAAAGGCGAAGACGGGGCTGGTGATCAGCCTTCTGACGATCCTGGTGGTCCTTGGGGGGATCGGCGTTATCTCAAGGGTGACGAAATTTCTGGTACCGGCGATGGGGCTTTTGTACCTGCTTGGCAGCCTGGCGGTGATCTTTGTAAACTGGCGGAACCTTCCCGGGGCCCTGGCGGGGATCCTGACCGGGGCGTTTGCGCCGAAAGCGGTTTCGGGAGGGCTGTTCGGGGCGGTGACGGTCTCGGCGTTCCAATCCCTGCGCTGGGGCGTTGCCAGAGGTATTTTTTCCAACGAGGCGGGCCTAGGGGCGGCGGGGATCACCGCCGCGGCGGCGGATACCGACGACCCGGTAAGGCAGGGATACATCAGCATGACCGGGGTGTTTTTGGACACGGCGGTCATGTGCAGCATCACGGGGGTGGCGCTTGCCGCCTCCGGCGTGCTGGGGCTGGAGGCGGTGAAGGATGGCAGCCTGAACGGGACCGGGGTGATCCTGGCGGCCTTTCGGACAGCCTTTGGCCAGAAAGCCGATGTGTTTGTCAGCACCTGTATTGCGCTGTTCGCCTTTGCGACTGTGGTGGGGTGGGCCTACCAGGGGGAGAAGGCTTTTGAATTTCTTCTCGGCGGGCGGACCGATTATGATCTCTGGTACCGTTTCGTCTATGGGCTCATGGGATTTTTTGGCTGTGTGTTTTCTTTGGAGACGGTCTGGACGGCGTCGGATATCTGCAACGGGCTTATGGCCGTGCCAAACCTGATCTGTGTGCTGGCGCTTTCGGGAAAGGTGTGCGGGATGGTGCGGGAACATGAGAGAAGGCGGGCTGTTGCGGAAATAGGGGCCGTTCAGCCCGCGCCATTCGCAAAGCCGCGCTGACGCGCTTTTCGTCGCTCCGCGACTTCCTTTGCTCATAAAAAGGCGCTCCCTCGGTTGCCGCATCCAGAGGAAAATCCGTGCGAGCACGATTTTCCTCTGAACACGGCAACCGGCTGAACTGTTGTCAGAAATAGGGACCGAAGATGCAAAAAAGAATTGTGATAAATCTTCCGGCGTGGTATGATTATTGGCAGCGGCAGGAAAAACGGAATGCTCGCGCCGCAAAACAATGCCCACAGGCAGGAAAAGAGGAGACCATGTCAAAGACCATAGAGTATTTTTTGCAGTATGTAAAAATAGACACCCAGTCGGACGAGAACACAGGTACCACTCCCAGCACGGCAAAACAGAGGACGCTGGCGGAGCTTCTCGCAGCACAGCTTAAGGAGATGGGCGCGGAAGAGGTGACTTATGATCGGGAATACGGTTATGTGTATGCCACTATCCCGGCTTCCGCAGGCTGCGAAAGCTCCCCGGTGCTTGGATTTATCGCTCATATGGACACGTCTCCCGCCGTTTCCGGCGCGGGCGTAAAATCAAGGATCGTGGAGGGGTATGACGGCGGAGATATCCTGCTGGACGAAAAAGAGGGGATCGTGCTAAAGGTGTCGGAATTTCCCGAGATCGCGGAGCTTTCCGGGCAGGACCTGATCGTCACCGACGGGAAGACGCTCCTGGGGGCGGACGACAAGGCGGGCGTTGCGGAGATCATGGCCGCCGCGGAATATCTCTTGAAGCACCCGGAGCACCGTCACGGGAAACTGCGCGTAGGTTTTACCCCGGATGAGGAGATCGGCGAGGGCGCGGACCATTTCGACGTGGCGCTTTTCGGCGCGGATTTTGCCTATACGGTGGACGGTGGGGCGCTGGGGGAACTGGAGGATGAGACCTTTAACGCGGCCGCGGGCAGGATCGTAGTCCATGGCAGGAACGTGCATCCCGGCAGCGCCAAGGGAAAGATGAAGAATGCCATCCTGGTGGCCCAGGAATTTCAGGGCCTGCTCCCGGTATTTCAGAATCCCATGTACACGGAAGGGCGGGAGGGTTTCTTCCATCTGGACGCCATTTCCGGCAATGTGGAGGAGACGGCGGCGGAGTATATTATCCGGGATCATGACAGGGAACGGTTTGAGGAGAAAAAAGCCCTGTTTTTGGCCTGCGCCGATTTCCTGAACAGAAAGTACGGGGAAGGGACCGTGACGGCGGAGGTAAAGGATTCCTATTACAATATGAAAGAGGTCTTAGCCGGCCATTCCCATCTGATGGAAAACGCGGCTGAGATCCTGCGGGAACTGGGGGCGGAGCCCCGGGTGACGCCCATAAGAGGCGGCACGGACGGGGCAAGGCTCTCCTATATGGGCCTGCCCTGCCCGAATCTCTGCACCGGGGGCGGGAATTTCCACAGCCGGTATGAGTACGCCTGCGTCCAGTCCATGGAAAAGGTGACGGAGCTGCTGATACGGCTGGCGGGGAAATACGCGTGAAATCTTACGTTTATCGTGAAGGGCCAGGACGGCCCCTGTCTGTGGAATGGCCGCTGACGCGGCAGGATAAGAGGAAATATGTTTGATGAAATCGATTTTGGTCGGATAGATCTGGAAGAAGCCCCGCCGCTTGAAGAACCTGCCAGGCAGTTTTATTTTATCGCAAAGTGCCGGGAATGGGTGAAGGACTTTGAAGAAAAGCATGGCCGCCTGCCGAAAGCCTGTGTGACGACCTTCGGGTGTCAGATGAATGCCAGGGACTCCGAAAAGCTTTCCGGGATCTTGCGGGACATAGGGTATGAGATGACCGAAGACGAAAGGGCGGATTTTGTGATCTTCAACACCTGCACCGTCCGCGACAACGCAAACCAGCGCGTCTATGGCAGGCTGGGGGAGCTGAATGGCTATAAGCGCAGGAATCCGGGGATGAAGATCGCTCTTTGCGGCTGTATGATGCAGGAGCCGGAGGTCATCGAGAAACTGAAGAAGAGCTATCCCTTTGTGGACCTGGTCTTTGGCACCCACAATATTTATAAATTTGCGGAGCTGCTGTGCCGCTCCTTTGAAAGCCAGGGCATGTTGATCGACATCTGGAAGGAGACGGACAAGATCGTGGAGGATCTGCCGGTAGAGCGGAAGTATCCTTTTAAATCCGGCATCAATATTATGTTCGGGTGCGATAATTTTTGCAGTTACTGCATCGTTCCCTATGTGCGCGGGCGGGAGCGGAGCCGGGAACCGGAAGATATCCTCCGCGAGATCCGGCGTCTGGTGGCGGACGGCGTCGTGGAGGTGATGCTGCTGGGCCAGAACGTAAATTCTTACGGCAAGACCCTGGACAAGCCCGTGGCCTTTGCGGAGCTTTTGCGGCAGGTGGAAGGGATAGAGGGGCTAAAGAGGATCCGTTTTATGACATCCCACCCAAAGGATCTCTCCCCGGAGCTGATCCAGGTGATGAAAGAGTCGGAAAAGATCTGCCGCCACCTGCATCTGCCGTTACAGTCCGGCTCCACCGAGATCCTGCGGCGGATGAATCGGAGGTACACCAGGGAACAGTACCTGGAACTTGTGCAGAAGATCAGGGGGGAGATCCCGGACATCGCCATCACCACGGACATTATCGTGGGATTCCCGGGGGAGACCCCGGAGGATCTGGAACAGACCATTGATATGGTCCGCCGGGTAAAGTACGACAATGCCTTTACTTTTATCTATTCCAAGAGAACGGGGACCCCGGCGGCGGCCATGGAGGACCAGGTGCCGGAAGCGCAGATGAAAGAGGGTTTTGACCGGCTGCTCAAAGTGGTTCAGGAGACGGCCAGGGAGCAGGCGGCAAAGCTGCAGGGCCGGGTCATGGAAGCTCTCATCGAGGAGGTCAATGAAAATGACCCTTCGCTTGTCACGGGACGCCTCTTCGACAATAGGATCGTCCACGTGCCGGGAGACGCTTCCCTGGTGGGGAAGCTGATGCCGGTTTCCCTGGAGGAATGCCACGGGTTTTATTATATGGGGCGGATTTACAAGGGGGATGTTCTGTGTTAGAATGGCAGCGGACATCATTTGACGGGGGGAAAAGTACATATGGATAAGTTAAAACCAAAGTTGTTTTCCGTGATGAAAACATATACGAAAGAACAGTTCATAAAAGATGTGGTGGCGGGCCCATGCGAGTCATGGAAAAGAGCGGTTTCCTGGAAAAGGCGGGAGCGGAAAATTTCTGCGGGCACATTGACGACGCGCTGAAGAGGGCGGCCGAGATCACGGAAAAAGAGGAAACCTACAGAACAGGAGTAAAAGATCAATGTCGGAGAAGATAGCCGTAGAAGACCTGACGCCTATGATGCAGCAGTACCTGGAGACAAAAAAGCAGTATCCGGACTGTATTCTGTTCTACCGTCTGGGAGATTTTTATGAAATGTTTTTTGAGGACGCCATCACTGTCTCTAAGGAGCTGGAGCTTACCCTGACAGGGAAAGCCTGCGGCCTGGAGGAGCGGGCACCGATGTGCGGTGTGCCATACCATGCGGTGGAAACCTATTTGACTAAGCTGGTCAACAAAGGCTACAAGGTGGCCATCGGCGAGCAGATGGAGGATCCCAGGCTGGCGAAGGGGCTGGTAAAGCGTGAGGTCATCCGGGTAGTGACGCCGGGGACCAACCTGAATGTGCAGTCCCTGGAGGAATCCAGGAACAATTTCCTGATGTGCATCGTGTATACCCCGACAAAGACAGGGATCTCCGTGGCGGACGTGACCACCGGGGATTATTATCTCACGGAAGTGGAGGATCTGAAGCGGCTGAACGATGAAGTGATGAAGTACGAGCCCTCCGAGATCATCCACAACGAGGCGTTCATGGTCAGCGGGTTTGACCTGGAGGGGCTTCGGGACAAATATCATATCTCTGTGAACGCCCTGGACACCCATATGTTTGACGATGAGGGCTGTAAGCGGGTGCTCTTAAAGCATTTTAAGGCGGGTACCCTGGCTGGGCTTGGGATCCAGGACTTCCCGGTGGGGATGGTCGCGGCCGGTGCGCTGCTCCAGTACCTGTATGAGACGCAGAAGACGGACCTGGCCCATTTCACTCATCTTTATCCCTATCTGACCAGCAAGTATATGCTGTTGGACAGCGCCACCCGGCGAAACCTGGAACTGACGGAGACCCTGCGGGATAAGCAGAAAAGGGGCTCCCTTCTCTGGGTGCTGGACAAGACGAAGACCGCTATGGGCGGCCGCCTGCTGCGGAGCATGATCGAGCAGCCGCTGCTGGAAAAGGAGGAGATGGAGCGCCGCCTGGACGCGGTGGAAGAACTGAACGGGGACAGCGTATCGAGAGACGAGCTGCGGGAGTACCTGAGCCCTATCTATGACCTGGAACGGCTGTTGAGCAAGGTGACTTACAAGACCGCCAATCCCAGGGATCTGATCGCCTTTCAGGGTTCCCTGGAGATGCTTCCCGCCATCAAGAAGGTTCTGAAGAGCTTTGAAAAGCAGGAGCTTACGAACATTGAGGAAGAGATAGACGGCCTTGAGGACGTGTATGAACTGATCCGCTCCGCCATCCAGGAGGAGCCTCCGGTGACTATCCGGGAGGGCGGGATCATCCGGGATGGTTTCGACGAGACTATCGACATGCTGCGCAGCGCAAAGAGAGACGGGAAACAGTGGCTGGCGGAGCTTGAGGAACAGGACCGGGAGCGTACCGGCATCAAAAACTTAAAGATCAAATACAATAAGGTGTTCGGGTATTATTTTGAAGTGACTAATTCCTACCAGCATCTGGTGCCGGATGACTATATCCGGAAGCAGACCCTGGCCAACGCGGAGCGGTATACCACGCCGAAACTCAAGGAGCTTGAGGATACCATCCTGAACGCGGAGGACAAGCTGACTACCCTGGAATATGACCTGTTCTGCAGGATCCGGGATTCCATCGCCATGGAGCTTGAGAGGATCCAGCGGACGGCAAAGGCGATAGCAAGGCTAGACGTATACGGTTCCCTCTCCCTTGTGGCGGAGCGGAATCACTATGTGCGCCCCAAACTGAATGAAAAGGGGATCATCGACATTAAGGACGGCCGGCATCCCGTGGTGGAGCAGATGATCACCAACGATATGTTCATTTCCAACGACACATACCTGGACAACGGCAGCCACTGCATCAGCGTCATCACCGGCCCGAACATGGCCGGGAAATCGACCTATATGCGCCAGACAGCCCTGATCGTGCTCATGGCCCAGGTGGGATGCTTTGTGCCCGCGGGGAGCGCCAACATCGGGATCGTGGACCGGATCTTCACGCGGGTGGGGGCTTCCGACGATCTGGCCAGCGGGCAGTCCACCTTCATGGTGGAGATGAACGAGGTGGCAAATATCCTGAGGAACGCCACGGCGGACAGCCTGCTGATCCTGGACGAGATCGGGCGGGGCACCTCTACTTTTGACGGTCTTAGCATCGCCTGGGCGGTGATCGAGCACATCAGCAACCGTAAGCTCCTGGGGGCGAAGACCCTGTTTGCCACGCACTACCATGAGCTGACGGAACTGGAAGGCAAGATGGACAACGTGAACAATTATTGTATCGCCGTGAAGGAAGTGGGGGACGATATCGTTTTTCTGCGAAAGATCATCCGGGGCGGGGCGGACCGCAGTTACGGCATTCAGGTTGCAAAGCTGGCCGGAGTGCCGGACATGGTCATCGACAGGGCGAAAGAGATCGTGGAGCAGCTTACGGATAACGACATCATCGAAAAGATCCAGAGTATTGCGGTGGACGTGAGGGAAGATGTAAAGACGGTGAAGCAGCCGAAGCTGGATGAGGTAGACCTGGCACAGATATCATTATTCGATACGGTAACTGACGAGGATGTCATCCGGGAACTGATGGAGGTCGATGTAAATTCCCTGGCGCCCATCGATGCGCTGAACGTGCTGTACCGTCTGCAGAACAAGCTGAAAAACAGGTGGAAGTCAGATACCCTGCCGCAGGCGGAAAAAGGCCCCGGCCTGTAGGCGGGGCGGAAGGAGAAAAAGCAAATGGCGCAGATACATATCCTGGATTCGGAGACCATAGACAAGATCGCCGCCGGAGAGGTGGTGGAGCGGCCCTCCAGCGTGGTGAAGGAGCTGGTGGAGAATGCCATTGACGCGGGGGCGGACGCGATCACCGTGGAGGCAAAGGAGGGCGGCATCGAATTTATCCGGGTCACTGACAACGGGTGCGGCATGGAGCGGGACCAGCTGCGGACGGCCTTTCTCCGCCATGCCACCAGCAAGATCGAAGACGCCGGGGACCTGGCCCGCATTTCCAGCCTGGGCTTTCGGGGAGAGGCCCTCTCCAGCATTTCCGCCGTGGCAAAGGTGGAAGTGATCACAAAGCCAAAAGACAGCATCACCGGGACCCGTATCCTTCTGGAGGGGCCGAAGGAGATAGACTTCCAGGAGGTGGGAGCGCCGGACGGCACGACTTTCCTTATGCGGAACCTGTTTTTCAACACGCCCGTGCGCCGGAAATTCTTAAAACAGGCCCCCACGGAGGGCGGCTACATCGCGGATCTGATGGAGCATCTCGCCCTGTCCCGGCCGGATATCTCTTTTAAGCTGCTCCTTGGCAGCCAGCTGAAATTTCACACTTCCGGGAACGGGGACCTGAAAGAGGTCATCTATCGGCTTTACGGCAGGGAGATGGCGGGCGCGCTGATCCCCATACAGGCGGAGAAAGACGGGATCCGGGTGGAAGGATACCTTGGGAAGCCGGAAGCGGTGCGCTCCAACCGGAATTTCGAGATCTATTTCATCAACGGCCGCTTTATCCGCAGTAATGTAGTGTCGAGAGCCGTGGAAGAGGGATATAAGGAGTATCTCATGCAGCACAAATTCCCGCTGTGTGTGCTGCATATCACCATGGACGCCCGGAAAGTGGACGTAAATGTGCATCCCACAAAGATGGACGTGCGTTTCAGCGACGGGCTGGATTTTTCCCGTTTCCTGTCCGAGGCGGTGAAAAAAGAGCTGAGACAGCGGGAAATGATACCGGAGGCCGGGCTGGACTCCGACAGGGAAGAGAAAGCCAGGGAGAGGAAGGAGAGGCGGGAGCAGGAGAAGCAGCACACGCCGGAACCTTTTGAGAAGAACCGGATCCGGGAATACCGCGTCATGGAAGAGACAAAATATGCCGCGGAAGAGCCGAAAATGCAGGATTTCATTCAAAATCCCGTGTGGAGCCGGGTAAAAAACGTCGAAAAAACGGATATGCCGGGGAAAATGGAGAAAAAACCTGCAGGATCAGGGGAGGAGGAAGCCTTTTTTACGGAGACCTCCGAGCCGGATCCCCAGGGGCCCAGGGAAAGCCCTGAGACCGGAACGCAGGAGGGCAAACAGGATGGTAAGCAGGAGGGCCAGCAGGAGGGCCAGGTTTCCGCATCCGCCACCCAATTGAACCTGTTTGAGGAGAAGATCCTGACCGCCGACAACCGCAGCCGCTTTCGGATCATCGGCCAGGTTTTTGAGACATACTGGCTGGTGGAGTATGAGGACAAGCTCCTTTTGATCGACCAGCATGCCGCCCATGAAAAGGTGAATTATGAGAGACTGATCAAAAGATACCGGGAAAAGAGCGTGCTTACCCAGGCATTGATGCCGCCGGTGATCGTCAGCCTTTCCGGCCAGGAGGAGACGGTGCTGGGCGAGCACATGGATGTGTTCGCCGGGCTCGGTTTCGAGATCGAGGCGTTCGGAGGCAGCGAGTATGCCCTGCGCGGCGTTCCCGTGGATCTCTATGGCTGCGACGAGCGGCAGATGTTCCTGGAGGTCCTGGACCAGCTTGCGGAGGGGGCGTCCTTTGGCGGCATCCGGGTCATTGAGGAAAAGATCGCTTCCATGTCCTGCAAGGCGGCCGTCAAGGGGAACCAGCTTTTGAGCGTCCCGGAGGCGGAGGCGCTTATCGACGAGCTCCTGACCCTGGACAATCCCTATAATTGCCCTCACGGCCGTCCGACTATCGTATCCATGACAAAATATGAGATGGAACGGAAATTCAAGCGGGTCGTAAGTTGAGCGGGCGCCGGATCGACCAAAAAAGGAGAGACCATTATGACCGCTGCAGCTAAGGATACCGGCAAAGACCAAAAACGACCTATGATCGTGCTCACAGGGCCCACCGCCGTGGGCAAGACGAAGCTTTCCATCGCCCTGGCGGAAGCGGTGGACGGGGAGATCCTCTCCGCGGACTCCGTGCAGGTCTATCGGCACATGGATATCGGCTCCGCCAAGATCACCAGGGAAGAAATGCGGGGCATCCCCCATCACATGATCGATATCCTGGAGCCGTGGGAGCCCTTTAATGTTGTGATCTTCCAGCAGAAATGCCTGGAATGCCTGGAGGGGATCTATGCGAGGGGCCATGTGCCCATTGTGGCCGGAGGCACAGGGTTTTACATCCAGGCGCTTTTAAAAGGCGTGGATTTTACCGAGAGCCAGGAAGATACCGGCTACCGAGCCGATCTGGAACGCCTGGCCCGGGAAAAAGGGCCGGCGTTCCTGCACCGGATGCTGGCGGAAGCGGATCCCGCCTCGGCGGAAGCCATTCACGAAAACAACGTCAGGCGCACCATACGGGCGCTGGAATATCATCATCTCACAGGCCGGCCTATCTCCGCCCACAACGAGAAAGAGCGCGGTAAGTCCGGCGCTTACCGCTCCTGTTATTTTGTGCTCAACGATCTGCGGCAGCGGCTGTACGAGCGCATCGACCGGAGAGTGGACGAGATGATGGAGCGGGGGCTTGCGGACGAGGTCAGGAGCTTGAGGGAGAT
>CANPYT010000050.1 GCA_947588705.1 uncultured Acetatifactor sp.
TCAGTAAGCGGAGTTACTGATCCTGAATATGATGACGGAAAACCGTTGTCCGTAGATATGTTTCAGAAGAATTCACCCAATGGTATGTGCCTGCATTGTTTGGGTACAGGTGAAAAAAAGATATTTGATGAGGAAAAAATATTTGAAGACAGTAATGCTAAATTAAACACGTTATTACTCGGCTTTTTGGATAGAGGCAAATCACAGAAAAAGTATAGGGCTTTTCTGGAACAAAATGGACTATTTCCTTCGCAGACACTCGGTGAGTTGACAGATGAGCAATTGCAAAAATTAAAGTACGGTGATCGAAAAGAAAATTTTCCGGGCATTATGCCTTTAATGATGAGGCAAATGTGTTTCATAAATTGATTACTTTAAAGACATTACTGACAATGACATCCGGATTTTATTGGAGAAATGGACCTCACTTGAATGACCCAATGCGTGAGCAGTTAAAACGTTCAAAAGATTGGCTGCAGGCAATTTCGGATTGCAATATTGTGAATACACCGAATACAGACTTTAAATATAAGGTGACAGATATTTATTTGATGAATGCTTGTATTGAAAGATTAACCGGGAAAACGGTATACGACATATTAAATGAATATATGTTTCCATATGTTGGAATTGACTGTGACCCTTTTATTATGACGCCGACCAGTACTGTTTATCATGACTTAACACAGGTAAAAGGCTGCATTGAGTTATCTGCGATCGATCTTGCGAAGTTTGGCCTTCTTTATCTGAATCATGGAAAGTTAAACAATAGTCAGATTATTACGGCTGAATATATAGATGAGGCTACAACCGCACATATTGAAAATTATGGTTATTATTGGTGGATTAATGAGGACGGCAGCGGATACAGGGGACTAGGTCGTGGTGGCCAAGAACTGCATGTTTATCCCGAGCATGACATGGTTGTTGTGTTGCAAGCACAGGATTCACCCAGATCGAAATTCTATACTCCGATTATTACAGATGTGATCTTAAAAGCTTTGAAATAATATAAATAAGCCGCTAAATTGCAAGCTTGACAAATCCCCAGAAGGAAGAATGTGGTGACGATTTAGGATGAGTTTAAATGACACTGGAAGAAATTGCGGGTTATGTTCCTGCATTATCAATGGAAGAATAAAAGGAGATTTTTATGAGATACCGAGTGAACCGGAGAACCGGGGATAGGATCAGTGAGATTGGCGGCGCTTTTTGCGGTATGATGTGTTTGGAGGTAGGAATATGGCTGAATTAACATCAAAAAAACTCCTATGGATCAGAAACATTATAATGTTTGCCGGGATTATTATGGCTTTTGTTTTATGGTTGTATGTTCCTTCTTCTTTAAAAAATAACCGCTTATACCATTTTGGAAATGGAGAGTATACTTCTAAGGCGCCTTTTCTTATTTTCGTACTCATGCCTTTACTTGGACTTATTCCAGAAAAACCTACTGATGAAGTCCATGCCGATGATATTACAGAAAGAAATAAGATAAAAGAAGAAATAGAAATAACATCCAAAAAAACACAAATTATTTTCGCTTTAGGCGGTACACTGACAGCTTGCATTACCTTTCTTTTGATGATTTTTATTGAATAGGTTAAGAAAAGTAAAAAAGAGAGTACTGTAAACCACGCAACGGCACAGTACTCTTTTTTAAAGAAACCCAGGCAGGACTCAGGAGGGAACGCCGTTTTATGAGCAAAGGCAGGCGCACAGCGCCGGAGAGCGCGTCAGCGCGGCTTTGTGAATGGCGTGGGCTGAACTGTTGCCTTGGATAAACACAAAATAAAAATGCTGCTCCCCGGGATGCTGCCTCCCCGGGCCGCCTGCGCAGAAAATTACCTGCGCAGGGCGGCCCGTTTTCTCATGGTGGGATCCAGGATCTTCTTGCGGATGCGCAGGCTCTCCGGCGTCACTTCAAGAAGCTCGTCCGTGTCGATAAAGTCCAGCGCCTGTTCCAGGGAGAGGATCTTGGGGGGCGTCAGCCGAAGGGCCTCGTCCGCGCTGGAGGAGCGGGTGTTGGTCAGCTGTTTCCTCTTGCAGACGTTTACCTCGATGTCCTCGCTTCGGCCGGTCTGGCCCACCACCATGCCGGCGTAAACCTTCTCGCCGGGGCCGATGAAGAGGATGCCACGCTCCTGGGCATTGAAGAGGCCGTAGGTAATGGCCTCCCCTGCCTCAAAGGCGATCAGGGAACCCTGCTTCCTGTACTGGATGTCTCCCTTGTAGGGGGCATAGCCGTCAAAGACCGTGTTCATGATGCCGTTGCCCTTGGTGTCCGTGAGAAATTCCCCCCGGTAGCCGATCAGGCCCCTGGCGGGGATAGAAAACTCCAGGCGGGTGTAGGTGCCGCCGGAGATGGCGCCCATGTTGCGCAATTCTCCCTTCCGCTGGCCCAGCTTTTCGATGACTGCGCCGGAAAATTCGTTGGGCACGTCGATATAGCACAGTTCCATGGGCTCGGTCCGCTTGCCGTTTTCGTCGGTCCCATAGAGGACTTCCGCCTTGCTTACGGCAAATTCGTAGCCCTCCCTGCGCATGTTTTCGATGAGAACGGAGAGATGCAGTTCCCCGCGCCCGGAGACTTTAAAGCACTCGGTGGTGTCCGTCTCCTCCACCCGCAGAGAGACATCCGTATTCAATTCCCGGAACAGGCGGTCGCGGATATGGCGGCTTGTGACGAACTTGCCCTCCTGGCCGGCCAGAGGGGAATCGTTTACCATAAAGTGCATGGCGATAGTTGGCTCGCTGATCTTCTGGAAGGGTATCGGCTCAATGTTCTCCGGGGAGCAGAGGGTATCCCCGATGTGGATCCCGCTGATGCCGGAGATGGCCACGATGGAGCCGATGCCCGCCTCCTTCACTTCCACCTTGTTCAGGCCGTCAAATTCATAGAGTTTGCTGACCTTCACTTTTTCCTGTTTGTCGGGCTCATGGTGGTTGCAGATGACCACGTCCTGGTTGACGCGGATGGTGCCGTTGTCCACCTTCCCCACGCCGATCCGGCCCACGTACTCGTTGTAATCGATGGTGCTGATCAGGACCTGGGTGCCGGCGTCCGGGTCTCCCTCGGGGGCGGGGATATAGTTGACGATGGTCTCGAACAAGGGTTCCATGCTGGTGCCGGCCTGTCCGGCGTCCAGGGAGGCTACGCCCGCCTTGGCGGAAGCGTAGACGAAGGGGCAGTCCAGCTGGGAGTCGTCGGCATCCAGTTCCAGGAACAGCTCCAGGACTTCTTCCACCACCTCGTCCGGCCTTGCCTCGGGCCGGTCTATCTTGTTGATGCAGACGATGACGGGGAGCTTCAGCTCCAGCGCCTTTCGCAGCACAAATTTAGTCTGGGGCATGGCGCCCTCAAAGGCATCCACCACAAGGATGACGCCGTTTACCATCTTTAGGACCCGTTCCACCTCGCCGCCGAAATCGGCATGGCCGGGGGTGTCTATGATGTTGATCTTGGTTCCCTTGTACATTACGGCGGTATTTTTGGATAAAATGGTGATACCGCGCTCGCGCTCAATGTCATTGGAATCCATGATCCGCTCCGCCACTTCCTGTCCCTCGCGGAATACGCCGCTCTGTTTTAAAAGTTCGTCCACAAGGGTGGTCTTCCCATGGTCAACATGGGCGATAATGGCAACATTCCGCACGTCTTCTCGTCTCTGTTTCATTATGATCCGTCCTTTCCAAGCCTGGCTTTGGTCTTATCAAATCTCAAACCGTTTTAGTATAGCACTTATTCAGGACGGGCGCAACTGTTACCATTTATATTGATTTTTTTGCTTCAGTAGTTGATTTTTTGTGCCGAATAGTATAATAATAGAATGGAAAGTGACGGAAAACGGAAGAAAACGCAAGATAAAGGAGAATAATCGGGTAATAACGCGATGAAAAATAGTATTAAATTCTTTTGGATTATAGTATAAATAATAATATCCATCGGAAATGCCTCCCGGTGGATCCAGCGGAAAAAATTTTAAGCACAAGACGGGATAACATGGAGTCCGTTTTTTGGATTCCCCTGGATTGCAGCCGTTATGACGGCGGAAAGAGAGGAAAAATGACAGACAAGGTAATTGAAAACAATCAGGTAACGGTCATGGGTGAGATCGTCAGCGGTTTCACCTACAGTCATCAGATCTACGGAGAAGGATTTTATATGATGGATGTGAAGTGCAAACGGCTCAGCGAGAGCTACGACACGATACCCGTCATGGTCTCCGAGCGTCTGCTGGATGTGACGGAAAATTACGAGGGCTCGCTGATCTGCGTGGTCGGGCAGTTCCGCTCCTACAATCGCCATGAGGAGCGCAGGAACAGGCTGGTGCTGTCTGTGTTTGCCAGAGAAGTGAGCTTTATCGAGGAGATGGAAGAGAGCTCCAAGACCAACCAGATCTTTCTGGACGGCTATATCTGTAAGGAGCCCATTTACCGCAAGACCCCGCTTGGCAGGGAGATCGCGGATCTTCTGCTGGCCGTGAACAGGCCCTATGGGAAGTCGGATTACATACCCTGTATCTGTTGGGGACGTAACGCCCGTTATGCAAATAATTTTAAGGTGGGGGAGCGCTGCGCCGTGTGGGGCAGGATCCAGAGCCGTGAATATATGAAGAAGCTGGATGAGGAGAATGTGGAGAAGCGCGTGGCATTTGAGGTGTCCGTGAGCAAGCTGGAGCTGGTGGAGGAGACGGAACTGGAGTAAAACGCGGCTGGCTGAGCTGTTACTGCGAGAATCCGTGTTACGAAAATACATTTATTTGCCAAATACAGGAAAATGTGGTAAACTTATCAGGACGTTGTTCCTGCTGCGGGCACGGGAAAAGCGCAGCGGAGGCATGTTCGCGACATAGGCCGCATAGTGAGAGGTGCATTATGGCAAAGGGATCGATATATATCTACTCCGGCGAGGGGAAGGGCAAGACTTCCGCAGCCATCGGCAGGGCTGTACAGGCTGCCACGGAAGGGAAGACGGTTGTAATCATCCAGTTTTTGAAAGGACGGGGCCTGGAGGATTCGGAATTTTTGAAGCGGATGGAGCCGGAGGTCAAGCTGTTCCGTTTTGAAAAGTCCGGCGAAAATTTTGAGGAGCTTCCCCAGGAGAAAAAGCAGGAGGAGATAGGCAACATCAAGAACGGCATCAACTTTGCCAGGAAAGTGCTTGCCACCGGCGAGTGCGACCTGCTGGTTCTGGACGAGGTGCTGGGCCTTGTAGAGAAAGGGATCGTGGACGGCGGAGAGCTGAAGGGCATGTTGGAGAGCCGGGAGGACACCGACGTGATCCTCACAGGCATTCAGCTGCCCGACGATATCTGTTTTATGGCGGACGAGGTCTCAAAGATAGAGACCGTGAAATTCAAAGTATGGGAATAGGGCGGCAGGCACAGGGAGGCCCTGGGGAGGCCGGGTTTCGCCGCCGCCGCAAAAGTATCCCGCTATTGCAGGAAATCCATTGACACACCTGTGATAAGATGTTATGATTCAATCAGAGAGAAAATTGAGGAAGATAGAGGTTGCGTTTTTCAGGAGTACCTTTTTTGATGCGGCAGGTGCAGAGGAGAGGATGGGAAAGGGAAAGACGCCGAAAGGAAAGGTTTTCCTGCGGATCTTTCCTTGGGCATACAGTTAAGAGCTGTATGACTGTCATCCGAAGACCGGGTGGGGCGCTATCGAGAGGGGATCCAGAGAGATCGTTCGCCGGCGCTTACTGTGCCGGCGTTTTCAATATATCTGTACATAGGGAACAAGGCCGCCCGGAGGCGGCAGAAGGAGCGGAGAATGGCAATTTTTAAAGGAGCGGGCGTGGCCATCGTCACACCCATGCAGAAGGACGGAAAGGTCGATTATGAAAGGTCCCGGGAACTGATCGAATTTCAGATCGAGGGGGGCGTGGATGCCATCATCGTGTGCGGCACAACGGGAGAGTCCTCCACCCTGACCCATGAGGAGCACTTGGACGTGATCCGGTACTGTGTGAAGGCTGTGGACGGCAGGGTGCCCGTGGTCGCGGGAACCGGATCCAACTGTACGGAGACCGCCGTCTATCTCTCGAAAGAGGCGGAAAAGAGCGGCGCGGACGGGCTGCTTCTGGTGAGCCCGTATTATAACAAGGCGACGCAGAACGGCCTGTACCGGCATTTCAAGACTGTGGCGGATTCCGTGAAGCTGCCGATCCTGCTTTATAACGTGCCCTCACGTACCGGCTGCAACATCCTCCCGGAGACGGTGGTGCGGCTGTGCAGGGACGTTGAGAACATTGTGGGGGTAAAGGAAGCCAGCGACAATATTGCCCAGATCGCCAGGCTGGCGGCTCTGGCGGACGGAGCGGTGGATATCTATTCCGGAAACGACAATCAGATCGTGCCCATCCTTTCGCTGGGCGGCATCGGCGTGATCTCCGTGCTGGCGAATGTGGCGCCGGGGCAGACCCATGACATCTGCCAGAAATACCTGGACGGAGACGTGGCGGGAAGCCTGCGGGAGCAGCTGCGGGCCATGGAGCTTTGCGGCGCCCTGTTCTGCGAGGTGAACCCGATCCCGGTGAAGAAGGCGCTGGAGCTTATGGGCCGGATCAACGGTACGCTCCGGATGCCCTTGTCCGAGATGGAGCCGGATAATGTGCGGCGGCTGAAAAAGGCTATGGAAGAATACGGGATCCTGTGATCCGGGAGGTGCTGGATGATTCGAATTATCATGCATGGCTGTAATGGAAAAATGGGGCAGGTCATCAGCGGGATGATCGCGGAAGACCCGGAGCTGCAGATGGCGGCGGGGATCGATCCCCGGGATGACGGGCACAATCCCTACCCGGTGTTCCCCGATATTTCCCTCTGTAATGTGGAGGCGGACTGCCTCATCGACTTTTCTACCGCTTCGGTGGTGGACCGGATGCTGGAATACTGTGTGGAACACAAGCTGCCCTGTGTGCTCTGTACCACCGGGCTCAGCGGGGAGCAGCTGGCGAAGGTGGAAAAGGCTGCGGAACAGGTGGCTGTCCTGCGGTCCGCTAATATGTCCCTGGGGATCAACCTGCTGTTAAAGCTGGTAAAGCGGGCGGCCCAGGTGCTGGCGCCAGCGGGATTTGACATTGAAATTCTGGAGAAACACCATAACCTGAAGCTGGACGCTCCCAGCGGGACGGCCCTGGCCCTGGCGGATTCCGTAAATCAGGAACTGGGGGATGAGTACGAGTATGTGTACGACAGAAGCGGCAGACGTGCCCGCCGTCCCAGGAAGGAGATCGGGATCAGCGCAGTGCGGGGCGGAACCATCGTAGGCGAGCATGACGTGATTTTTGCCGGGACAGACGAGGTGGTGACATTATCCCACGCGGCCCATTCCAAGGCCGTGTTTGGCAGGGGAGCCGTACAGGCGGCAAAATTCCTGGCGGGGAAGCCGGCAGGGCTGTATGACATGAGCAGCGTGATCGAGGACGTCCTGGGATAAAGGGCGGCCTGAGAAAAATAAAGGTAAGGCATTCAGGTCAGATATCGGGAGGGCCTGAATGCCTTATTGTCTGTGTGCCGGTCTTGAGCCTGGTTTATTGCATGGAGCCGCCTGCCATGCCGCCGTTTATGCCGGAGCCTGCGGAACCGGTTCCTGTGGCGCCCGCGCCCGCGCCGGATCCGGCGGAGCCGTTAGAGCTGCCTGCGACGGAGCCGCTGTTCGAGGAGCCGTCTCCCATCACATCGTTGGCCAGATCCGCCACACCGTCTGCCGCCCGGTCGATCACACCGGTGACTGCGTCGCCGGCATCGCCCAGCAGAGATCTGGAGCGGCTGTTGCCGTCTGTGCCCTCCGTTACGGAGTTGTTGAAGCTGCCGTCGTTCCCGTTGTCATCATTGTCGGCGGAATCTGTGCCGTTTGTGCTGCCGCCATTTGCGGCGGAATTGTTGTTGTCCGCGGTGCTGCCGGTGGCGGAGTTATTGCCGTTGCCCGCAGTGCTGCCAGCGGCGGAGTTATTGCCGTTGTCCGTGGTGCCGCCAGCGGCGGAGTTATTGCCGTTGTCCGCGATGCCGCCAGCGGCGGAGTTATTGCCGTTGCCTGCAGTGCCGCCGGCGGCGGAGTTATTGCCGTTGTCCGCGATGCTGCCGGTGGCGGAGCCATTTCCGTTGCCTGCGGTGCTGCCCGCAGTGGTGCCGTTGTTGTTCGTGGTGTTTCCGGCCATGCTGCCGGAATTGTTGTTGCTTGCGGTGCCGCTGGTGCAAGCTGTGGTCATGCACGTGAATGCGAGCACCAGACCGATAGCCAGGAACTTCTTTGCCCCTGCCTTAGCTGTTTTTTCCTTTTTCATAATTTCCTCCATTCTGCATTCCAAACATTCTGCCTCAGCCAAAAATGAAAATCTTCCCAACAGTTCAGAAACTGCGGTCGGATTTGCAGTTAGTATGTGAAAGGGGCAAAAAAATATTCCGGCGGCGGGAAAACATTTTTTGACAGGAATTTTGGAAGGAAAGAATTGAAGAGGAGGCGAAGTTATATTATAATGGAGCTTGCTAAATTGATAGTTAAGTAGCGGAAATGATTTATGGAGACGATTCATTATGTTAAAAAGAATAAATAATATTTTAAACATAGTGATTGGCGCAAATTTTGGCAGTTTTATTGGATACGCGATATATGAATTTTGGGATTTTAAGGCTCGTCCCGGTTTATATGCTATGCGGTCTGCCCCGTGGTACGCGGGCGTCTTGATTCATGGCATGGTTACGGCTGCCGTTTTGATTGTGTCCGTTATAATAAAGCTTACGATCCGTCTCAGGCATCCGGGACATTTTTCTAAACAGAAACATTTTTCAAAAAAGGAAGTTAGCTCATTCTAACAGCTTAAGCGGCAAGACGGGTAATTCCTTACCGGCCGTAAGGGGGATTAACCATAAATGCATTGTAGTAAATAAGGAAAGAAGTATAAATAAGGAAAGAAGTATGGAATTTAAGTATGGAATTTAGACCCTGTATCGATATTCACAACGGAAAAGTAAAACAGATCGTGGGCGGGAGCCTGCGGGACGAGGGAGATACGGCCAGGGAAAATTTTGTCTCAGGACAGGATGCCGCGTTTTTCGCGGATCTATACAGACAGGAAGGTTTAAAGGGCGGGCATATCATTCTGCTGAATCACGCGGACAGCGAGTTTTACGAGGCGACAAAGGCGCAGGCCCTTGGAGCGCTGCGGGCGTATCCGGGCGGCCTGCAGCTGGGGGGCGGCATTACGCCGGACAATGCGGAGGAGTTCCTCGACGCGGGGGCGTCCCATGTGATCGTGACATCCTATGTGTTCCGGGAGGGCAAGATCCATTATGACCGCCTGGAAAGGCTGTGCGGAAAGGTCGGACGGGAGCGGCTGGTGCTGGACCTGAGCTGCAGGAAGACGGAGGATGGCTATATGGTGGTCACGGACCGATGGCAGAAGCTTACCTCGGAGCAGGTGAACGGGGAGCTGTTAGAGAGGTTATCCGATTACTGCGGGGAGTTCCTGATCCATGCAGTGGATGTGGAGGGAAGATCCCGGGGAATTGAGACGGGGCTGGTCAGGCTGCTGAGCGGATGGGACGGCCTGACCATGACATATGCCGGCGGCGTACACAGTTATTCGGATCTGGAATTGCTGAGGGAACTGGGGAATAACCGGCTGAATGTGACGATCGGAAGTGCGCTGGACCTGTTTGGCGGCCCTATGGAATGGCGGCGGGTATTGGAGATTTGCGGAAGCCGTGGAAAAGCATTGTAGAAATTATACAAATAACATGCGTTACTGTTGAACATATCGTATAAATACGCGAAAATGTTTTTGGTAAATGTTACAAAAATATTAAATGTGCATTGTCCTGAAGAGTCACCTATGGTAAAATAATGAAGTTTACCGGAGGTGACTTTTTATGAGACAACGAAGGCATAAACGAAAGAACAGTCATGTAGTCATTGTTACATCCGATGCCGTAGACGCCGGCACAAAAGAATACCGCATCCGGCCGTGGGCCATCGAGCTTGTGGTCCTTGTCCTGAGCATGATGATCGGCGCCGCGATCGGGATTCTGATCTTTGAGGGGAACGCCATAGAAAGCCCGGTCGTTCAGCAGGATCCGCAGCAGGATCTGCGCATTGAACAGCTGGAGGAGGAAAACGCGTTGCTCCAAAGCCAGATCGAGGAGCTGAACAGTACGATACAGGTCCTCAGCGCTACAGTCACACAGAAGACGGAGAGCGAGACAAGCCTGACGGAGAAGCTGGAGCAGCAGTATATTCCCACAGAATTTCCCCTGACTTCTTCCGCCACCTATGAGGAGATCACCGAGGGCGATCCCATGTGCCTTTTTACCGCCACGGCGGGAGCGCTTGTGGTGGCTACCGCCAGCGGCACAGTATCCGCCGTGAATGATGACGCGGAGTACGGCCATAACGTCTGGGTGGATCATGGGAACGGCTATGTCACGATATATCGCAACCAGGGTGAGGTCAAGGTAAAGCAGGGGGAGATGGTCAGACAGGGCAGCACACTCTTTTTGATCAATGAAGATAACAGCAGTTTGGGTTACCAGATGATGAAAGATGGGGTGTACATCAATCCTATGGATGTGCTTGCCATCAGTGGCTGATTTCGGAAACTATAATGCTTGGCCGCGATGCGGCGGAATGAGAGGAAAAGTATGAAAAAGGGTGAAATTAAGATCACGACGATCATTGGGAAGGGAGCGGTGTGCAACGGGGATTTCTGCGCGGAGGGCTCCGTCAGGATCGACGGTACCATCAACGGAAACGTGGCGGTGACGGAAACGCTGATCCTGGGTACTACCGGTGTGATCAACGGCGATGTGGAGGCCCGGGCCGCTGTTGTGGGCGGGGAGATCATCGGTAATGTGAAGGTGGCAGAGAAGACGGAGCTGACTTCCACGGCAAGGATCATCGGAAACATAACAACCGTTCTTATTGTCATCGACGAGAACGCTGTCTTCCAGGGGAATTGCAACATGAACCAGGAGGAGCCCGGAAAGCGGCCAAGGCCGGCGGTCAAGGCGCTCAGGGCAGGCAAAAAGACAGCCAAGGAGGCTCTCGCGGAGGCGCTGAAAGAGGTGGAGGCCGCAAATCGTGAGGAGAGCGAAACGCCGGAGGAGGCAAAGCAGGAGGATCATGACGCGGCGGGAGAAAAGCCGGAAATAACGGAAAAAGCGGCGGAAAGCGCAACCGTATCTTGACGGGCGGGCCCGCGTTCCCTGAAGTGTCTATCGGATAGAAATGCCGGTGGCCTATGGGGCGCAGATATTTTTCATAGGCAGCTTGAAAATGCCGGGAGGTATCTGAGCTGGCCACGCGGCCATCATTCCTGGTGTTGTCATTCCTGGTGTCGTCATTCCTGGGTGTCGTCATTCCCGGCCATATTCGGGTCTTGTTTGATCGCGGTTACGATGGTTCCGCTGTAGAGCCGCCGTGCGTACCGTTCGGCAGACGGCGGCTCAATCAGCTTTACATATGGCGTATCTTACGGTGCAGCAGCCCAACCAGAGGGGATCAGCCCAAATTCGGCCAGCCTCTTAGTCGCCGGCAACAGGCTTCCCGTACTCCTGATTTTGAAGCAGTTTATTCAGGTGCGGTAATATGGCCGTATTTGCCAGCGCTTGGGATCTGATCTGCAGATATTGCTTATGACTTGTCTATAATCTCTTCTGCCGCATGGAATTCTGCCTGCCTTTGCTCATAAAATAGCGCTTCTTCTGCAGCTGTGTCCACAGTACCCAGGGGAAACCTGTTGGGACATCTGCCCAACAACGATGCGCCTCACAAGCCATTGGATGCTGCATAATAGGAATAATCCTGCTCGGACCGCTCCGTCATCTCACATAGCAGATCTGTCGCAAAATTCCAGTACAAATCCGCATCCACCCCCAAAACGACCTGAATCTCCCCGTCTTCTTCCGAAGATGTGACCTGTCCATAATACGGACTGGCAACATCTGTATTTACCTCCAGAGAAAGCATCTTCCCGCTGGCTATCACATCAGGATTTAAAAAGCACACTGCCGCTATTGCGTCAGGGCAGCTTTGCTTATATTTGGGGTCTCTTCGATATTGGCTGTATTGGTTTTCCAGCCAGAAAGCCGCAGTCTCCGTATCCTTCTTCCCGTCCAGCAGGTCAAAAACAGCTTTATCCATAACAGCCGTTTTTGAAGCGTCATGGGATATTACCATCTGGGCCGGGAAATCGCTGCCCAGGCAGACCGCATAAGCGTCCGCATCGTAAAAACAGTTAAAATCCGCATATGGCGTAAAAGATCCCCGCCCCTCTATCACGGTTCCCATATATACGATCCCTGCTGTTTGCGGCGCAAAACTTGGATCCCTTTCGCAAGCCATCGCTATATTGGTCGCGGCGCCAACAGAAAGGATCGTTACTTCCCGGGGATAACGGAAGACCTGCTCCAACATAAAATCCACCGCGCCGAGATCCTCCGCTGCTGTCTCGGAATAACCCCATTTCCTTTCATAAAGAGATCCCAGGGCATGGTAGTCTTTCGGCTCCACATACTCATCAAAATGGTACATCGCCCCCCAGTTCTCTATGCTTCCAACGATTTTTTCCTGTTCCGTCAGGTCCCGCACTCCGTTGAGCGGTATGTCTGTGCCCATATAGACAGGAATATCTTCCCTTCCTATCTGTTCCAGCTGAACCAATGCGGAGTTTGTCCCATAAGCCACAAAATGATTCCCTCCCGTAATGGTCACGCCTAACAGGTCGATCAAGCCCAATTTATCTGCCTGTGCTAAAATGCTCAGGCACATGGCGTCATCTCCAAGATAGGACATGTCGCAGTCAAGGATCACTTTTGGGATGGGATCCGCCAGCACAATATTATATTCTTCTGCCAGATATTCTCTTGCCTTGCTGAAATCATGGCCTCCGCACCCTGTCAATAGCAGGCATACCGCTGTTATCCCCGAGAAAAATGTTTTCGCAGATCTTTTCATCGCCCTCCCGCCTCCCTTTCCTGAGCGGCGCCACCGTCAGCCGCAGCCCTCTCAAATGACATATGCCGCATTTCACTTAAAACATGCTCCCAAGGCTTTTTATTCACGTCAAAACGCCCGGAACATTCAGCCGGGTCATGGAAATCCGCCCTGCCATATGTAACACAGTTTAGCACATCTGCCCGCCAAAAACAATCTCTGTTCCAGGTCCGCCCCTTTGCCCCTTTACCCGTTTCCCCCTTTCCCCTACGCCGGTATCGCCTGCCCTAAAAGAAATGCATCAGTCAAATGCCACACTTGGCAAAATACTTCCGCCGCGCCATAAAATGCCTCCAATGCGGAACAATGTTTTCGGACTGTGGCACAGAAATCCCAAATACTACATAAAGTAGACGCCCTCCCAGCAGAGTTATCTGTGATAGAATATTTGTAACAGCTCAGCCAGCCGCCTGATTTGATGGAAAATCCCGCTCGCACGAATTTTCCATCATGCCTGGCGGCTGAGGGAGCGCATTTTTTGAGCAAAGGAAGTCGCGGAGCGACGAAAAGCGCGTAAGCGCGGCTTCGGGAATGGCGCGGGCTGATCTGATACGAACTGTTGTTACTATTCACAGCAAATTTGTAGTTAACGGCCAGTATCCCAAGAAAGTAAGCTGCAATATAGATATAAAAAAAGGGATTGACAATACCTGCAGGATAGTGTATCCTAAACATAGTTGCATGGAACGAACTTTTGTTGCAGGCAAATAACTACTGCGGGAATAAAAGAAACGGAGCGTGTGTGTATGAAATTAGCGGATGCGGTTGAAGGAACGGAGTATACGATCAGCAAGGTCAATACCGAGGACGAAGAATTAAATGCGTTTTTGTTTTCCCTTGGCTGTTTCAGCGGAGAGCACATCACTGTGGTATCTAAGAAGAAGGGCGGCCTTGTGGTGTCTATCAAGGATGGAAGGTATAACATAGACCGACTGTTGTCAGATGCCATCGAAGTATGAGGAGGGCGCTTTTTTCGTGAAGGGTATGTGGCGGTGAAGGGCATGTGCTGCTGAAGGATATGCGCTGCTGAAGGGCATGTGTCGGTGAAGGGCATGTACCGTTGAAGGGTATGTACCGGTGAAGGGAATGTGCCGCTGAAGTGCATGTATCGGTGAAAGGTATGTGCCGTTGAAGGGTGTGTGCCGGTGAAAGGTATGTGCCGTTGAAGGGCATGTGTCGGTGAAGGGTATGTGCCGTTGAAGGGCATGTGCTGCTGAAGGGTGTGTACCGTTGAAGGGCATGTGTCGGTGAAGGGTATATGCCGCTGAAAGGTTTGCACCGCTGAAGGGTTTGTGCCGCAGGGCATATCTATCTGGAGGGATGGGGGCAGAAAAAATAAGTGGCGCTGTCACTTTATTTTTTCCACAACGGTTAGTAAAGACTAATAGAAATAAGCGCCATATAACCATAGGGAGAAAGGCTTTGGATCGCGGCAAGACATGAAGCGGTCTGCTGTTCCGAAAACGGAGATCCCTAAAAACAGCCGCAGTATAGCGGGAACATCGAAAGGTTTCAATCGCGGGACCTGTGTCTGACATTGTCAGGCGCAAGCCCGCTGTGCGCAGAGAACTGCGCGGAAATGGAGGAAAAAATGAGAATTGCTATGACGGGGAATCCCAATTCCGGCAAGACGACCATGTACAACGCCCTGACGGGCCGGAGGGAAAAAGTGGGAAACTGGGCGGGAGTGACGGTTGATAGGAAGGAACACGCGGTAAAAAAGAATTTTTACGATACCGATGACGGCGGCCGTGAAGTGATCGCGGTAGACCTGCCGGGCGCATATTCCATGTCGCCGTTTACATCGGAAGAAAGCATTACAAGCTCTTATGTAAAGAACGAGCATCCCGATGTGATCATCAACATCGTGGACGCGACGAACTTAAGCCGGAGCCTGTTCTTTACAACGCAGCTTCTGGAGCTTGGCATCCCGGTAGTCGTGGCGCTGAACAAAAGCGATATCAACGAAAAAAAGGATACAAAGATCGACGAAAAGGCATTATCCGAAAAGCTCTGCTGCCCGGTAATAAAGACCACGGCCACCGCGCTGGACGGACTTAAGGATGTGGTAAACGCGGCTGTCTCCGTCTACGGGCAGCGCCAAAAGGCTCCTTATTCCCAGGGAGACATTGACCTGACAAGCAAGCAGGAGGTGGAGGCCGCGGACAGAAAGCGTTTTGCCTTTGTCAACGAGATCGTGTCAAAGGTGGAAGTGAGAAAGACGCTTACCAGGGAGAAATCGAAGGATGACGCCATCGATAAAATCGTCACCCACCCGGTCCTGGGCATCCTGATCTTTGCGGCTGTCATGTGGCTTGTGTTCTTTATCTCCCAGTCCACGCTGGGAACCTGGCTTTCGGAGCTTCTCACCGGCTGGATCGAGACTTTCCAGGAGTGGGTGGCTGGCAAGGTGGAAGGAGCCTCGCCGATCCTGCAGGCGATCCTGGTGGACGGCATCATCGGCGGTGTGGGCGCCGTGGTGGGCTTCCTGCCCCTTGTGATGGTGATGTATTTCCTGATCGCGCTCCTGGAAGACTGCGGCTATATGGCAAGGGCGACTGTGGTGCTGGACCCTATCTTTAAGAGAGTGGGCCTCTCGGGAAAATCCGTGATCCCCATGGTGATCGGTACCGGCTGCGGTGTGCCGGCGATCATGGCATGTCGTACCATCAAAAATGAAAGGGAACGCAGAGCCACATCCATGCTCTGCACCTTCATGCCCTGCGGCGCCAAGCTCCCTGTGATCGCGCTGTTCGCGGGGGTATTCTTCCCGGACTCCAAATGGGTGGGCCCCGTGATGTACTTTGTGGGGATCGGCCTGATCCTTCTGGGGGCGCTTTTGATCAAGCAGATCACGGGCATGAAATATCGGAAGAGCTTCTTTATCATGGAGCTGCCGGAGTACAAGGCCCCTTCCGCCGGATTTGCCGTGAAGTCCATGCTGGAGCGGGGGAAAGCGTACATCATCAAAGCCGGGACTATCATTCTTGTCTGTAACACAGTGGTCCAGATCATGGCAACATTCACGCCCTCCCTTGCGGTCGCGGCAGAGGACGGTTCAGATTCCATTCTGGCTATGATCTCCTCGCCGTTTGCGGTGCTGCTGATCCCCATCGTAGGATTTGCAAGCTGGCAGCTGGCGGCAGCGGCGATCACCGGTTTTATCGCAAAAGAGAATGTGGTGGGTACTCTGGCCACAGTGTTTTGCATCACAAACTTTATCGACACGGAAGAGCTTGAACTGATATCGGGCGGAAACGAAGTGGCTGCGATCATGGGGCTTACGAAGGCGGCGGCTTTGGCCTATCTGATGTTCAACCTGTTTACGCCTCCCTGCTTTGCGGCCCTTGGGGCTATGAACTCGGAGATGAAATCCGGGAAGTGGCTTGCGGGAGCTATCGGTTTCCAGCTTGCGACAGGATATGTGATCGGATTTGTGGTATATCAGGTGGGAACGCTTGTCACCACCGGTTCCCTGGGAGCGGGTTTCGCAGGCGGGCTTGCGGCGGTGATCGTTATCGCGGCTTTTATCACTTACCTTTGCATCCGTGCGGAAAAGAACCTGAAAGTGGAATACGCGCTTGGAGCGAAAGCGTGACGGCATAAGGGGGGAGAGATCTCTATGGCAGATGTGATCGTGGCGATTGTTTTGCTGGCCATTGTGGCTTTGGCGGTGCGGTATATCGTAAGGGCGAAGAAAAGGGGCGAGGGGTGTATCGGCTGCCCCAATGCCTCCGGGTGCAGCGGCCATTGTTCCGGCCGTAAAGGGCTGTAAAGAACTGTAAAGGGCTGCAAAGAGCTGTAAAAGGCCGTAAAGAACTGTAAAGGGCTGCAAAGAGCTGTAAAAGGCTGTAAAGGTCTGTAAAGGGCCGTAAAGTGTCGCAAAGGTCTGTAAAGAGCCGCAAAGGGCAAAGCCTGAAAGAAAATGGCTGAGGAAATGGCCGAACGATGGATAGGTATGCATGGTAAATCACACATGGATACACACATGGATACACACATGGGTATAAGAAGGACGGACGGCAGGCAGGAAAGAACACGATATTATGGAACAATATATCGGAACAGGAAAGGGTATTTATGGGGAATGAGGTCATAATAGCAGTTCTGGTCGTGATCTTCTTTTGGGCGGTACGGCATTCTGTAAAGCATTTTAGAGGGCAGGGCGGATGCTGCGGAGGCGGCTCCACGGTAAAGGCGAGAAAGAAAAAGCTGCGGGGGCAGATCCTGGGAACATACGTGTTCCGGATAGAGGGAATGCACTGCGAAAATTGCAAAAACCGGATCGAGGAGAAGGTAAATGACATAGATGGGGCGGCCTGCAGGGTAAATTGGAGAAAGGGAACCGCGACGGTCCGTTTTACCCGCAATATCACAAAGGAAGAGATACGGGATGTGATCGAAAAAATCGGTTACACCGTTGTGGATATGGGGAGCGGGGAAGGCAGCCCTGTTTTATGATCTCCCCAATATCCTGCTGTACCCGTAACTCAAGGGGATGTCAGCCAGTTTTAAGACAGCGGGCCTGATCCGCGGGTCCGCTTCCATCCGGGCGGAGCAGTCCCTCCGCGGGCAGTTCCCACAGATGCCCCGGCAGGGACTGGATTTGTCCCTGGTCAGCTCGGCCACAAAGGCGGCGCTCTTTTTCGGTATCAGGTACATAGCCTGATTGCATCGTACCGGCAGGCTTAAGTCTGCCAGGATCCTGGGAAGATAGTCCAGCGGGAAAGCATCCCCGCTTCCCGGAAAGTGGTATCCGGCTACCTGATAATCCGTATTTTCGGCCAGGTATCGGTTATAGGCAGCATATCCCCGCAGCAGCAGTTCGCTGGTCAGGCTCTCTATCATATAGCACTCTGAAAGCTGTTCCTGGGCCAGGTATCGTTCCTGAAGCTGGTCCGGCCCTTCCCCCAAAGTCATCAACACTTCACTGTAAGCCTGTGCCTGTTCTTTCTCATGGCCCGGTACAGGCGGTATCTTCCGGGAGAAGCCATAGGCGTCTTCCCCGTGGAAAATCCTGTGTTCCCATTGGGCCCCCTGGCGCAGGGAGGGGAGCAGTTCGCCTGCCACCCTGGCCAGATCCGTCAGCTGATCTTTTGGATAGTGATATTTTCTCCCAACATCTTCCAGAAAAAATGGAGATGTAAAATCGTCTATGAGTTCCACAAAAAAAGCTTCCATAAAATCCCTCGCGATCGGCGCCGTTTTGCCCGCCATGCAAAAAGCCGCGCGGAGAGCCTTTCGCCCCGGCGTCACTGCCTTATTATATCACGGCCCGGGCATCCGCGCCAGCGGCAAATGATGCCCCGGCGAAAAGCCTTGCCATTGCCATAAAAAACATCCGTTTAAGACTGCGGATGTTTTTTTGTGGCCTTTTTTGATGAGAAAGCTGATAACAGCGGAAACCGCGCGGATCTATAAAATATGGGAACGGACGCCCGAAAATCAAGAAAGGAACAAAAAGAGGAACGCCGTACTGACAGGAAAGTGCGGAAAGGCAAGGAGGATTCGCCATGGGCAAGATATACGGATATGTAAGGGTCAGCGCCAGGGACCAGAATGAGGACAGACAGATGATCGCACTGAGCGAGCTGCATGTCCCGAAAGAAAATATTTTCCTGGACAAGCAGTCGGGAAAAGATTTTCAACGGCCCCAGTACCAGCGGCTGTTGAAGCGTCTGGAGCAGAATGATCTGCTATACATCAAAAGCATAGACAGGCTGGGGAGAAATTATGAGGAAATCATTGAACAATGGAGAATTATATCGAAAGTAAGGCAAGCGGATATCGTGGTGATCGATATGCCGCTTCTGGATACCCGGAAGGGAAAGGACTTGATGGGAACTTTTTTGTCGGATGTTGTCCTGCAGGTGCTGTCCTTTGTGGCGGAAAATGAGAGGGGGAACATCAGGCAAAGACAGGCGGAAGGGATCGCGGCGGCAAAGGCGAGAGGCGTAAAGTTCGGAAGGCCGCCGGCCCCGCTGCCAGCCAATTTCCACGATGTCTACCGGCGGTGGGTGGCCGGGAAACTGACGAATGAGGAAGCCGCAAGGGAATGCGGAATGCCGACGGCAAGTTTCCGGTACCGGGCAAAAGCTTATCAAAATGCCGCCCTTTAGGCAGCCGCAGCCAAATAAGCGTGGTCGCGCGTCCGTCTGGTCCGGCTGGCCGAGGGAATAAAAAAAGGTAAAAAAGTGTACTTTTTTACCGGCCTTTTCTAAAGCATATTTAGCTGATATTTCAATAGGTCTCACAACTTCTCTATCCCCCGGCTGCATGAAAAAAACCGCGGGATATATTGACTTTTACGGTATTTCTTTGTATAATACACTTTGATTCGTGAAAATGGCGAAAATATCAGGTAAAAAAGTACACTTTTTTACCGGTTTTTGACTGGAAGCCCGGGCCGCAGAGCGGCGGAAAGGAGGACGGCAGGAGTGGCAGTAGACCTTTACCCGCATAAC
>CANPYT010000051.1 GCA_947588705.1 uncultured Acetatifactor sp.
AGCATCCCGCCCGCTCCGGCGGCCAGCGCGTTCATGATGCGCCGCAGCGTCGTGGCCCAGTCAAAATTGGCCTGCTGCAGCGTCTCCTGAATGACCGGCAGCTGGTCCGCGTTGGCGATGCCCCATTGCCGGATTTCCTCCCAGACGACAGGCACCTCCTTGATAATCAGCTCCGCGCTGGAGCGCACCTCCGGCCACACGATGTTGACCAGCAGCATGGCGATCACAAACAGAATCACAAACGACAGCAGCACGCAGACGAGCCGCCGGCTTTTCTGCACCAGCGGATGCCTGGAGCGCGGGAATGGGCTTGCCCCGGAACCGAAATTCACTGTCATAGTCATCCTCGATCAGGTAACGATCCGCGCCTCCCGCCGCCCATTTCAAAAGCTCCAGCCGCCGTCGGATCGGCATCACGATTCCCGTCGGGAACTGGTGGGAAGGCATCACGTAAGCCGCCTGCACCCCTTCCCGGGAAAGGGGGCCAACCTTCATTCCGTACTCGTCCATGTCCACAGTGACGATCGTATAGGCAAAGGATTCAAAGATCCGATAGGACCTCAGGTAAGTGGGGTTTTCCATGGCGATCCGCACATGCCGCCCCAGTATCTTTTCCAGAAGCATCAGCAGGTAATCGTTTCCGGCCCCCACGATGATCTGCTCCGGCCTGCAGTTCACCCCCCGGGAGGAATGGAGATAACGGCTGATGGTAGCCCTCAGCGCGTAATCCCCCTGGGCCTCCCCCCTGGAGAACAGTTCGCTGTTGGCGTATGTCAGGATGTTCTTGGTGATCTTTTTCCATACGCCGAAGGGAAAACCGGACATGTCGATCTCATAGGGCGAAAAATCCCACGGATACCGGCTGCCTTCCGTCCCGTCCGCTTCCCCGGCCTCGGGCTGTTCCAGGCGCCGCGTTTCCCCACATCCGCTGTCCGCAGCCCCCGCCGCTTCCGGCAGCTCCTCCATCGGGCATACAAAATATCCCTTATAGGGCTTTGCCTCGATATACCCTTCCGCCGAAAGCTGGCTGTAGGCATAATCCACGGTGCTTCTCGCCACCTGCAGGTATTCCGCCAGAAAACGCGTGGAGGGAAGCCGTTCTCCCGCCAACAGCTTCCCCTCCCGTATTTCCGCTTTTATGTGGTTGTAGATCTGCTCGTACAGGCAGGTATCCCCCCCTGTCCGGAGCCGGATGGCCATGTCATACATATCCGTTTCAACGCCCGCCCTATTTGTTTTTCTTTATCTCCGCCAGGATCTGCTCTTTCAAATCCCTGGCTTTGTCCTTCATCCTGGGGTTTGCCGCCGGAGAACCCAGCACGGACGCCACAAGGCGGCTGGCCACGTCAAATTTCTTAAACCGAGTTGCCAGCACCGCTATCAGGTAATCCACCGTGTTCTCATCCATACCGCACATGGGGAAACTCTCATTCTGACGGGCCTCCAGAAATCCCTTGTAGGCGTTCTGGAGAAATTCATCCTCCTGCTTCTCCAGTTCGGCGATCAGGGCCGGATCCGCGTTCCCCTCCGCCTGCAGGCTCTCCTGATATCCCCGGGCGATCCACCCGCTCTTTAAGCAGATATAGGCTTTCTCGCTGGACCGGGATTTCTTTACCACCGCGTTGACCAGCGCCAGCTTATAACGCTCCAGCGCCTCCCGATAAGTATAGATCTCGTCGCTGTACTCCGGGATCTGCACGGAAGCGCTGATCTTTTCCAGGACAAGCTTTGCCTGCGGCGAGGTGATCTTGTCAAAAAACCGGCTCAGCGCCGCGTAACCGCACTTAGGGCAAAGGATCACATCGTACTTTCCCGGATCGAGGATGTCATATTTTGCCCGCAGGTCAGGGTCCGTTCCCAACAGCTTCGTCTTGCCGGATTTCACTGTTTTGGAAGTAAACTCCATATCACAGACCGGGCAGGTATACGTCCGGTCAAAGACGATATCCTTTTCCTGCAGCTGCGCAGCCGCGGCCGCTTTGGCCCTAGCCGCCTCCTTTTCTTTTTCCTCGTCCTCATAAATATTAATATCTTCCAGGCCGCTCAAACCAAAGCCGCCCAATCCTGACAACAAACTCATCGCTTTCTAAAACCTGCCTTTTCTTAATCTCTCCACATCAATCTCTCCACATCCGCCGAAGCATCTTCCGCTCCCCTGCCGCCCTTCCGCCCCGGCTCAGCCTTCCTTGGGCAGAACATAGGAACTTTTCAGGGATACAATACGGTTGAATACCAGATGGCCCTCCGTGGCGTCCTTGGGATCCACACTGAAAAATCCCTGCCGCACAAACTGAAACCTGTCATAAGCCTTTGACCCCGCAAAAGCCGGCTCCAGCTTGCAGTTTTTCATCACCGTGAGAGAGTTCGGATTCAGATTCAAGCTTCCATCCTCGTTGTAGACCCCTTTCTCCTCATCAATGATATTCTCGTAAAGCCTTACCTCCGCGTCCAGCGCCGTCTTTGCCGCCACCCAGTGGATCGTGCCTTTCACCTTCCGCCCGTCCGGGCTGTTGCCGCCCCTGGAAGCGGGATCATAGGTACAATGCACCTCTACGACCCTGCCGTCCCCGTCCTTCACACACCCTGTACAGGTGACAAGATAGGCATTCATAAGGCGCACCTCATTCCCCGGGAACATGCGGAAATACTTCTTAGGCGGCTCCTCCATGAAGTCCTCCCTCTCGATATAAAGCTCCCGGCCAAAGGGAACCTGGCGGCTGCCCAGCTCTTCGTTCTCCGGGTTGCAGCCGACGTCCAGCATCTCCGTCTGCTCCCCGGGATAGTTGTCAATGACAAGCTTAACCGGGTCCAGCACCGCCATATACCTGGGGGCCCTGGTTTTCAGGTCCTCCCGGATGCAATATTCCAGCGCCGCATAGTCCGCAACGGAGTTCGCCTTGGACACACCGCACATCTCCACAAAGCGCTTGATGGATCCCGGCGTAAATCCCCGGCGCCTCAGCGCCGCGATAGACACCAGCCTCGGATCGTCCCAGCCGTCCACGATCCCCTCCTGCACCAGCTTCTTTATATACCGCTTTCCTGTCACCACGTTTTTCAGGTACAGCTTTGCGAACTCGATCTGCCTGGGCGGATGGGGATATTCCAGTTCCCTGACCACCCAGTCATAGAGCGGCCTGTGGTCCTCAAACTCCAGGGTGCAGATGGAATGGGTGATCCCCTCGATGGCGTCCTCAATGGGATGGGCGAAATCATACATGGGGTAAATACACCACGCATCCCCGGTGTTGTGGTGGGTTATATGCGCCACGCGGTAAATCACCGGATCCCGCATATTGATGTTTGGGGATGCCATATCGATACGGGCCCTGAGCACCTTTTCCCCATCCCCGTATCTTCCCTCTTTCATCTCCTGGAACAGCCGCAGGTTCTCCTCCACGGAACGGCCGCTGAAGGGGTCTTCCTTTCCCGGCTCCGTCAGGCTGCCCCGGTATTCCTTGATCTGATCCGCCGTCAGGTCGGACACATACGCCTTGCCCTTTTTGATCAGCTTCACCGCCGCCTCATACATCTGCCCGAAATAATCGGAGGCAAAGAAAAGCCTGTCCTCCCAGTCCGCCCCAAGCCACTGGATGTCCGCTTTAATGGACTCAACAAACACGGTGTCTTCCTTGGTGGGGTTGGTGTCATCAAAGCGCATATTGAATTTGCCGCCGTATTTCTGAGCCAGCCCATAATTTAAAAGTATGCTCTTAGCGTGGCCGATATGCAGATAGCCGTTGGGCTCCGGCGGGAAGCGGGTGTGCACGGTGTCATATACACCCTCCTCCAGATCCTTATCTATGAGCATCTCAATAAAATTTTTCGACTCTGTCTCACCCATGTGATGAATCCTTGCCTTTCCGGGAAGCCAGCGCTTCCGCATTAAGATATCATAACATATTCGCCCCCACTTAGCAAGCAGTTCTTCCCGTTCCGCATAAATTCGGTAACAGTTCAGCCAGCCGCCTGATTTGACGGAAAATCGTGCTCGCACGATTTTTCCGTCATGCCTGGCGGCTGAGGGAGCGCTTTTTTGTGAACAAAGGCAGTCGCGGAGCGACGAAAAGCGCGTAAGCGCAGCTTGGCCGGAGAACGCTTTTTTGTGAGCAAAAGCCGCCTCACAGCGCCGGAGAACGCGGCAGCGCGTAAGCGGGAATGGCGCGGCCCCTCCTTATGTCATGACCCTGTCATAGGTGTGCCCAAAGCTCTCTCTGTCCACCACATACACGTCATGAAGGTCATCACAGCGCACCGCCAGATAATCCCCCGGCTTGCCCAGCAGGTACCTCTCCCTGTTTCCGGCCGTAAACACCTTCACCCCCCGGGTCAGCTCCCTGGCGTAAACCGTCACGCTGCCCGTGGGCTCACAGACGCCCGCGTAATCCGTCAGCGTCAGCGTCCTGCCGTCCTGCCTGTCCTTGACGGTTGGCACATATTCCAGGTCCCTGCCGTGCCGGTATTCCTGGTCCAGGATCCGATAGCTTCGCTCAAACTCCTCCCGGCCGCTTGGGGAGACCTCCCCGTTGGAGCCGATGATAATATAAAGTTCCTCGTCCACCGTCAGCTCCAGATCCCCCTCCAGCGTCCGGACCGTGATGGGTGTGCCGACAGGGAGCACCCTGTCCATTTTCACATAGCCGACCGGGATCTTGTTTTTGACATACCGGGCCATATGGTCCGGATCCGCCTGATAATCCTCCGCGTAGATCAGGTCAAAGCTGTCAAAATACTGTGCCATGCGGTTGTTGAAATAAGCTTCCGTATGCAGGGTCGGAAATTTCTCCTCATACCGCCACAAACTTACAAACCCGCCCGCTTTCTCATAATGACCGCCGCCGGACCCGATGTCTTCCGCCAGAAAAGCCGCAAGCTCGCTGGCGTTCACCTCCCGTATACAGCTCCGCACCGAAAATTTATAGCCGTCCGGCACCTCATTAAAGACCACACAGGTCTTTATGGCATCCACCTGCAGCAGGAAATCGCTGATCAGCCCCAAAAGATTGGGATCGCAGGGCTGGGCCTTGATGACCGCAAATTCATAGTCGTCGTTGTAGCTGTAGCGGATCAGGGCGATACCGGCGATCTCCAGCTCCTTCAGCGAAAGATTGGAGTTGCGGAACAGGGTGATGAGGCTTTTATCCACATGCAGCGCCTCCCGCATATCCATGTCCAGGGGATTGTACAGCTCTGAAAACTGATTTGTGTCGGTATACAGGCCATAGAACAGGGCCGTGCCCAGATGCTCGTCACTGTCTATGTCAAACCCTTCCTCCCGGAGCAGTTTCCATATCAGCGTGGCGCAGCTTCCCAGATTAGGGTTGATGACCCCCAGAGACGGCGTCTTCTCCACCTGATGATGGTCGAAGACCGCCACCCCGTCCGCTGTCAGGTCCGTGACGTTTCCGGCGCCGTGCTGACAGTCCACCGTGATCAAAAGTCCTTCCAGAGGCACCAGGGCCTCCTCCATGCTCACATACTCCACCGGCAGATGAAGCTTTTCCACCATCAGCCGCAGGTTGGACTTCTGGATCCGGTTCCGGCCGCTGTACACCAGGCGCACTTTTTTCCCTTTGCTTCGAAAATAGCAGTAAAGGCCGTAACCGGAGGCTAAGGCATCCGCGTCCGGATTATCGTGGCATTGTATGGTTATATTTCTGTAATTTTCCAGTTCCGACAGCCTCATAGATCCTCTCCCATCTCTTGCCGTTCCCCTGCCAGGCCCACGCCGCTCAATGATGGAACAGACGGATACCCGTAAACGCCATCACCATCTGATACTTATCGCAGCATTCAATGACGGCGTCATCCCGCACGGAACCGCCGGGCTGGGCGATATACTTCACGCCGCTCTTCCTGGCCCGCTCGATGTTGTCGGAAAACGGGAAGAAAGCGTCGGATCCCAGCGTCACATCCTGGAGCCGGTCCAGCCAGGCCCTTTTCTCCTCCCTGGTAAACACAGGGGGCTTTACCCGGAAGGTTTTTTCCCACACGCCGTCCGCCAGCACGTCCATGTATTCGTCTCCTATATAGACATCGATAGCGTTATCCCTGTCCGCCCTTCCAAGGCCGTCCGCAAACTGCAGGCCCATCACCTGAGGGGACTGGCGCAGGAACCAGTTGTCCGCCTTGCCGCCCGCCAGCCTGGTACAGTGTATCCTGGACTGCTGGCCCGCCCCGATACCGATTGCCTGTCCGTCCTTTACATAGCAGACGGAATTGGACTGGGTATATTTCAGGGTGATCAGGGCGATCTTCATGTCATTCAGCGCTTTCTCAGGGATCTCCCGGTTCCGGGTGACGATGTTGGAGAGCAGCCCGCTGTTCACATCCAGCTCATTTCTGCCCTGCTCAAAGGTGATCCCGTAGACCTGCTTCTTTTCCTGGGGGGCCGGGACATAGGAAGGGTCGATCTGGATCACATTGTAAGCGCCCTTTTTCTTCTCCTTCAGGAGGGCCAGCGCCTCATCCGTGTACCCCGGGGCGATCACGCCGTCGGATACCTCCCGCTTGATCAGGCGGGCCGTGTCTTTATCGCACACATCGGACAGCGCGATAAAATCGCCAAAGGAAGACATCCTGTCCGCTCCCCTTGCCCTGGCATAAGCGCAGGCCAGGTGAGAAAGCTCCCCGAGATCGTCCACCCAGTAGATCTTTGCCAGCGTCTCGCCCAGGGGCAGCCCCACCGCCGCGCCGGCGGGGGAAACATGCTTAAAGGAAGCCGCGGCGGGAAGGCCGGTGGCCTCCTTCAGCTCCTTCACCAGCTGCCAGCCGTTGAAGGCGTCCAGGAAATTGATATAGCCGGGCCTGCCGTTCAAGACAGTGACAGGCAGTTCGCTTCCATCCTCCATGTAGATCCTGGAGGGTTTCTGATTGGGATTGCATCCGTATTTCAATTCTATCTCTTTCATCTTGTTCTCCGTTTCCACTTCTCAATCTTTCATCTTGTTTACGATCCTGGTCTCATACCGCCCGGTGGCAATATCGATATACCGCACGAACAGGGAGACCTTGTTCTCCTGGTTCAGGCTGTTCCACACAAGCTCCGTGAAGCTGTCAATGTCCCCGGCCAGCTCCACCCTCTGGGGCTCCCCCTGAAAGCTGGGAAGGGGGCTGCCGTCTCCCTCGTATGTGTGCAGGAATCGCCCCTCCCCTGCCGCGGGAGCGTCATAGGAGAAGGTATAGCGGTTGCAGCAGGAAGGATTCCCGTCGTTGCTCTTTAAAATGGACATGGAAAAATCGAAGGCCCCGTCCTCCACACGCATGATTCCCGAAATCCTCGGGGTATAATTGGGGGCGTCCGGCTCAAATTTCCTGGCCCTCAGCGCCTGCTCAAAAGTTTTGCCCGCTGACAGGCCGTCATAGATGGTGTCCGTCTGGTCTCCGTTTGTGACGATGGTGACGTTTCCCAGGACGCGCACGGGGGCGTAAATGATCAGGCTCGGATCCTCCAGCTTGGAAGGATCGAAAGCCTCGGTCCGGATCCCCTCCCCCTCTTCCACAAATACGCGGTTTCTGCTGTTGGCGCTCCTTCCCATGATAAAATAGGCGGCGACGGCATACCTTCCATCCCCGGAGCGCCCGATCACGATCCCTCTCCCGGGATATTCATTTCCCTTCAGTTCCCTGTCCAGTTGCTGCATTGTTTTCCTCCTTTTTTCGATGCCACATGGCAGATGTCCCGGCGGCAGTGCGCCTTATGCTGCCCTCGCGGGCGCGGCCCGGCCTCCTGCCTGCGGAAAAAAGCCGCCCGTCTGCGCATCACAAGACGAGTGGTGCCCAGGCGGTCGGCTTAACAGTTCCGCTGCACTTCCCGTAGGTGCTCCTACTTCCGCCAGTCATGCAGCTGCTTTTTTTAGCTTACTCGCTCTGGCCCGGATTTGCAACATATTTCTTCTCAAAATCTTCTCTTTTCATGGGCCGGTCAAAATAATACCCCTGTATGTACTTTACCTTCATCCCCTTCAGGGCTTTGAACTGAGCCGGAGTTTCGATCCCCTCCACGCAGACGCTGACGCCAAGGGTTCCCGCCAGTTCCGCCACCATCTTGATAAAGGAGCGGGAATACGCGTCCCCCGCCAGATCCTTCACAAAGCTCTGGTCAACCTTGATCACGTCAAAGGGGATCTCGCGGATGTGGTTCAGGGAGGAATAACCCGTTCCGAAATCATCCAAAGCTATTTTCACCCCAAGCGCCTTGATCCGGTTCAGGATCTCCTTCATCCGCACCATATCGTTGATGGCAAGGCTCTCCGTCACCTCCAGCGTCAGGTTCCTGGGCCGGATGCCCGTCTCCTCGATGGCCCGCTCCACGATATCTACCACGTCCGTCTGGAGCAGCTGCACCACGGACAGGTTTACGTTTACCTTATAATCCGGATATCCGTTCTCATTCCATTTATGGCACTGCATACAGGCTTCTCTCAACACATAATTGCCGATCGGGTTGATCAGCCCCAGATATTCGGCCAGCGGAATGAACTCCGCCGGGGGGATAAAGCCAAGCTTTGCGCTGTTCCAGCGGATCAGCGCTTCCGCCCCCGCACATTTTTCCCCGTTCTGTATGTCTATGATAGGCTGAAAATAGACCTCAAACTCGTTGCAGCCGTCCACCGTGGCGTCCCGCATGTCGCGCTCCATGTCCAGCCTTCTGCCGGAAGCCGCCAGAAGGCCCTCCTTGTAGCTGACTGTCCGGTTCTTGCCGCTCTTCTTCGCCTCGTACATGGCGATGTCCGCCTTTTTGACAAGATCCGCCACCGAATCGCCAAAGTCCGGGAAGGTGACGCTGCCCATGCTCATGGTGCAGTAATAATCCGCATCCTTCAGGAACCAGGGCCTTGCGAAGATCTCCTCGATCTCCTCCACGATCCTGTCATATTCCCCGTACATTTCCGGGGAGATCACGATCACAAATTCGTCTCCGCCCATACGATAACAGCTGTCTTCTATTCCCCGCACCCGCTGGAGCGCGTGGGAAATTGCCTTCAGCAGGACATCCCCGTACTGATGGCCCAGCCCGTCATTGATATGCTTAAAGTCATCCAGGTCCATGTACAAGAGCGCGCCCGTCTGTTCCATCTTCTTCGCCCGGTCCACCTGCCTGGCCAGGTCCCGCTCGCAGCACATACGGTTGTAAAGTCCCGTCAGGAAATCCGTGCTGGCCTGCTGCTCGATGCGCCGCTGATACAGCTTCTTGTCCGTGATATCATAGAGGGAATAAAGCCACGCCGGCTCCCCGTCCACCCAGGAGATCTCCTTGAGCATCAGGTCATACCAGCGTTCCTTCTGCACATGGCGGACCTCATAGATACCGCTGTCCTGGCCCTGTTCCAGCCCTCTCCTCAACATCTTTTGAAACGTCCCGTCCCTGAGCTCCAGCGCGAAGGTTGTCTGCAGAAGCCGGTTGGCAAACAGCATCTGGTCGGACTTATCCGTCACATACACGGCGCAGCCCACATTGTCCAGCATCCGTTCTAAAGTCTGCCGGAAATCATCCAGGGAATTTTTCTGCATCCTCCTGGTGAGGATGCTCTGCAGCACCCGCACCGCATCCCCCGCAAACCTTATCTCCTCCATGTTCCAGATATGGCGTGTCCTGTGGTTCAAGGAGAGCATCATCGCCCCCTTTCCCTCCTGCCGCATGACAGGGATCTGGATCAGCGCCTGCAGCTTCCACTCTTTTAAGTATTTTTGAAGATCGGCGTCGGCAACGTCGGAAGAGATGATCATATCTTTTTCCGTCCGCAGGACACGCGGGATCGTCAGCCTGCCGATCCTCTCATAGATGGACTGCTGGCCCGGCCGAAGCCACTCGCAGAGCACATCCATAGTGCCGGTATCCTGATGGGTCTGATAGAGCTGGGACGTATCCACTTGAAGATGGCTGCTCAGGATCCTCAGCCACTTTTCCAGCAGCGTCTCCGCCTTGTCGTCGCTGTCCAAAAGCTGTACGATCCTCGCCAGCGCCACAACGCTGCGGAAGTTCCTGCTCATCTCCTCCTCGGCGGAGCGGCTCTTCTGCGACTCTATTTTCGCCTGAAAGTTGGAGAGCTTGCTGGTAAACAGCGAAATGCTCATATCCCGCAGAAAATCCAGGGCGTCCAGGAAAGAGCTCTCGCCCCCGATCCCCTCCCCCGGCAGCCAAAACACAAGCCACACAAACAGGGTATTGCCGTCCAGCCGGATGGCGATGGCCGCCGCCCGGCAGCCGTCTTCCGTCCCAAGCTCCTCCAGCGCCTGATCCTCCAGCGAGCCTTCCTCCACCCGCTCCAACACCATGTGCGTCCGGGGAAGGTCCAGATATTCCTTTGCCCTGGCGATCTGTTCCGGGGTACCGGAAAAGTCCGTGAATCTCCGCCTTTCACTGGTAAGACAACAAGCGCTCAGCCCGGTGGACCTGCAAAAACCGTCCTGAAGGAGCTGCACTTCTTTCAGATCGATCACTTCAGGTGACATATCGTCAGCCATATAGCCTCCATCCCTCACGGAGCATACTCCGGATCCTTTTACTCGTCCACGCTGTAGTTGGGAGCTTCCTTGGTAATATGTATGTCATGAGGATGGCTCTCCCTCAAAGCGGCGGCAGAGATCTTCACGAATTTACCGTTGTCACGAAGCTCCTGGATATTTCTGGCCCCGCAGTATCCCATGCCGGAGCGCAGCCCGCCCAGAAGCTGGAATACCGTGTCCTCCACGTCTCCCTTGTACGCCACGCGGCCCTCCACTCCCTCGGGGACCAGTTTCTTCGCGTTCTCCTGAAAATAGCGGTCTTTGCTGCCGTTTTCCATGGCCGCTATGGAGCCCATGCCGCGATACACCTTATATTTTCTGCCCTGGAACAGTTCATAGTCCCCGGGGCTCTCCTCACAGCCCGCAAACATGCTGCCCATCATGCAGACGCTTCCGCCGGCCGCCAGGGCCTTTGTAATATCTCCGGAATACTTGATCCCCCCGTCCGCGACAATGGGGATGTCATATCCCTTCGCCACTTCATAGCAGTCCATGATGGCCGTGATCTGCGGTACGCCGATGCCCGCGACCACACGGGTGGTACAGATGGAGCCGGGCCCGATGCCTACCTTCACCGCGTCCGCCCCATTTTCGATCAGGTCTTTTGTCGCCTGTCCGGTGGCAACATTTCCCGCGATCACCTGCAGGTCGGGATACTTTTCCTTGATCATCCGCAGGCAGTTCAACACGTTCTGGGAATGGCCGTGGGCGCTGTCTAAGACAACCACGTCCACCTTCGCGTCCACCAGGGCCCCCACGCGGTCCAGGACGTTGGCCGTGATCCCCACGCCGGCGCCGCAGAGCAGCCTTCCCTGGGCGTCCTTGGCCGCCAGGGGATATTTGATGGCCTTCTCGATATCCTTGATGGTGATCAGGCCCTTTAAGTTGAAGTCCTCGTCCACGATCGGCAGCTTCTCTTTCCTGGCCGCGGCCAGGATACTTTTGGCCTCTTCAAGGGTAATGCCCTCGGGCGCCGTGATCAGGTTTTCGCTGGTCATGGACTCCTTGATCTTTTTCGTAAAATCCGTCTCAAATTTCAGATCCCGGTTGGTGATGATGCCCACCAGCTTCCGGCCTTCGGTGATCGGCACACCGGAAATGCGGAACTTGCTCATCAGGGCGTCCGCGTCTCCCAGGGTATGCTCGGGAGTCAGGGAAAATGGATCCGTGATCACGCCGTTCTCCGAACGCTTTACCTTATCCACCTCTTCGGCCTGCGCCTCGATGGACATGTTCTTGTGGATGATGCCGATACCGCCCTGTCTCGCCATGGCTATGGCCATCCGATGCTCTGTCACTGTGTCCATCCCCGCGCTCATCATAGGGATATTCAGCCTGATCTTCTTTGTCAGCCAGGTAGTCAGATCCACCTGATTGGGCACTACCTGGGAGTAGGCAGGCACCAGCAGCACATCGTCAAAGGTAATTCCTTCCCCGATAATCTGTCCCATTTTCAATCCTCCTGTATGTATTTTGTTGTAAAATGACCTGAATCTTTAATCGCTGAACACCTTTCTCGGCGCCGCGTTCTTCATCGCCTTCACCATCTCGGGGGAAGGGTTCAGGATCACCTTCTCGCCGCCTTCATAGTACATGACGTAGCGCAGGTCCGGCTTCCGCTCCTCGCCGACGCTGTAATCCTTCTCCTTTACCTTGCGGTTTTTGTAGTTGTCCAGATGGTAGCTTTTTATCGGCGCAAACACCTCCATCCGGTCAAGGGTATATGTGGCCACGCGCTTCCTGCGGGATTTCGCCATAACCTTGTCCACCACCAGCTCCTTGTCCAGATACAGGTACTCATATTCCAGATCGGTGTACAGATTGACAAAATAAGCGCCTACAGCCGCCAGCAGCATGGGGATAAAAGCAAGAGAAAAGAGAAACATGCCCAGAAAGGAAAGCACTGCAATCACCATCAGCAGGATCTTGAAAAAATTGGCCAGCATGGAAGTCTTTGCCTTCACCAGGCATTCTACATATGTGTCGCTCATTGTATCCTCCCTTTACGACGTTGGTTTTTTATAGCATATCCTGTGCTTATGATATAACAATTTACGGAAAGTTTCAAGGAAACTTTCCCAAAAGCTTTTCAATTTATGATTTTTTTAGAATCCCTGCAGGGTTCTTTCATTGACAAAGGTTTCCCAAAACTTTATGATATCCTTAATCCTATCGGATCCTTATCAAATTATCAGGAAAGGTGGCGCTGTCATGCCGGTAATGGACGAGTTCAGAGAAGAGCGGGAAGCCCTGAAAAAGAAAGGGCTGAAAGAAAAAATATCCTATTATGCCTACTATTATAAATGGCATGCCGTCGCAGTTGTGGCCCTGGCCGCGGTGGCGATCTCCCTGATCGTGAATTTTGTCAACAACAAGGACTGGGCGTTTTACGTCTGCCTGATCAACACCACGGATTTCCCCGACGCGGAAAAATATGTTGAAAGCTTCGCCGAATACGCCGGGATCGACACGGACGAATACGAGCTGGTATTCGACACCAGCATGTATATCGATACCGAAGAAATGGGGATGGAGTCGGTCAGCTCCTTTCAGAAGCTTGCCGCTTATACCGCGGCCGGCGACCTGGATGTGATGATCGCCTCCCCCCAGGTTTTTCAACAGTATGCCAACGGGCAGACCTTCTGGGACCTGAGCCGTCTTCTGTCTCCGGAACAGTTCTCCCGCCTGGAACCCTATTTCTACTATGTGGACCAGGCGGTCATCGACGCCCAGCTTCAGGCTTCCGAAACCGGCATGGCCTACGAGGCGGAGTACCCCGATCCCACCCGCCCGGAGGCCATGGAACAGCCTGTTCCCGTCGGTATCTACCTGAAAAACTGTAAAACGCTGAAGGAAAACTACTATTTCCGAGATGACGAGGTAGTCCTGGGGATCTACGTCAATTCCTCCAGGTGCGAAACGGCGTTGAAATTCCTGGAATTTATCACCCGGGACTGAGGGCGGGATATCCCTTATGACAGCAGCTCCTTCAAAAGCCTGTTCACGCTGCCCGGATCCGCTTTCCCTTTCATGGCTTTCATGGTCTGCCCCACCAGGAAGCCAATGGCCTTTTCCTTGCCGTTTCTGTAGTCCTGGACGGACTGCGGGTTGGCGGCGATCACCTCTTCCACGGCCTTGCGCAGGGCGCCCTCGTCGCTGACCATCTTAAGCCCTTTTTCCTCCACATACTTCTCAGGATCCACATCCTCCTCGAACATGACCTCGAACACTTCCTTGGCCACCGTGGAGTTAATGGCTTTATCCTCCGTCAACGCTATGAGCCTGGCCAGGTTTTCCGGGGAAAAGCGAATGTCTTCCGGGTCCATCTCCTTCTCCTTCAGGAGCCGAAGCGTCTCCACCATGAGCCAGTTGGACACTTTCTTCGGCTGGCTCCCCAGCGCTACCGTCGCCTCAAAGATGTCCGCCATCTGCTTGGAACCTGTGATGATCCCGATATCATAGTCGGGAATGTCAAATTCTTCCCGATAGCGCTTTTTCTTTTCCTCAGGCATCTCAGGCTGCCTGGCCCGGATCTCCTCCAAAAAACTGTCGCTGATGCTCACCGGCGTAAGGTCCGGGTCAGGGAAATACCGATAATCCTGAGCATCCTCCTTGGAGCGCATGGCATAAGATGTCTCTTTCGCGTCATCCCATCTCCGGGTCTCCTGGACCACGCTCTCCCCCGCCTCCAGAAGGTCGATCTGGCGGTTCCGCTCCCCCTCGATAGCCCGGGCGATGGCACGGAACGAGTTCAGGTTTTTCATCTCGGTGCGGGTGCCAAATTCCTCCGTTCCCTTCTGCCGCACGGAGAGATTCACGTCCGCCCGCATGGAGCCCTCCTGCAGCTTACAATCGCTGGCTCCCAGGTACTGGATGGTCAGCCGCAGCTTCTCCAGGTACGCGATCACCTCATCGGCGTTCCGCATATCCGGCTCCGACACGATCTCGATCAGCGGTACGCCGGAGCGGTTATAATCCACCAGGGTACAGTCATCCCACTCGTCATGGATCAGCTTTCCCGCGTCCTCCTCCATATGGATCTCATGGATCCCCACCTTTTTCGTTCCGCCCTCCGTCTCGATCTCCACCCACCCGTCTCTGCATATGGGCAGGTAAAGCTGGGAGATCTGGTAGTTCTGCGGATTGTCGGGATAAAAATAATTTTTTCTGTCGAATTTACAATAACGGGTGATATTGCAATTTGTGGCAAGGCCCACCGCCACCGCGTACTCCAGCACCTTTCTGTTCAGCACGGGAAGGGAACCCGGCATACCGGTACACACCGGGCAAGTGTGGGAATTGGGGCTGCCGCCGAAAGCTGTGGAGCACCCGCAGAATATTTTTGTCCTGGCGGCAAGTTCCACATGTACCTCCAGGCCGATGACAGTTTCATATTCTTTAGCCATTTCGTTTCCTCTCCTTCCGCCGGGCATGGTCAGCGTTCCCCTGTTCCGGCTGCCGTCTCCTTCCTGAGCTGCTCATAGGTATATGCGGCCCGGAGCAGCTTCTTTTCCTGAAAACAGTCGCCCAGCAGCTGCAGGCCGATAGGAAGCCCCTTCCCATCCTGCCCGCAGGGCACACAGATCCCCGGCAGCCCCGCCAGATTGGCTGAGATCGTGTAAATGTCCCCCAGGTACATCTTGATCGGGTCCGCCAGGCTCTCTCCCAGCCTGGGAGCCGTGGTTGGGGCCGTCGGCCCGAGAATACAGTCATATTTTGAAAAGGCATCGTCAAACGCCTTCTTGATCATCGCTTTTACCCGCAGGGCTTTCAGGTAATAGGCATCGTAATAACCGGAACTCAGCACAAAGCTTCCCAGCATGATCCGGCGCTTTACCTCGGAGCCAAAGCCCTGGGAGCGGGTGGCCTTATACATCTGGTGCAGGCCCCGGGCCTCCGCCCGGAAACCGTACTTGATGCCGTCAAAACGCTCCAGGTTGGAACTGGCCTCCGCCGCGGCGATGGTATAATAGGTGGGGATGGCGTAATCCACCAGGCTCAGGTCAAATTCCTCCACCACGGCTCCCGCCTCCCGCAAAAGCTCCGCCGCCGCCAGCACCGCCGTCTTTACTTCCGGGTCAAGCCCTTCCCCGAAATAATCCCTGGGTATGCCGATGCGCATTCCCCGCACATCCTCCGCCAGGGCGGAGGAGAAATCCGTATCCTTCCGGTCCATGGAGGTGGAATCCTTGCTGTCATAGGAGGAGATCGCCTCCAGGATCACCGCGCAGTCCTCCACGGTCTTGCACAGGGGGCCGATCTGGTCCAGGGAGGACCCATAAGCCACCAGCCCATACCTGGACACCGTTCCATAAGTGGGCTTCATCCCCACCACGCCGCAGAAGGACGCGGGCTGGCGGATAGAGCCTCCCGTATCGGAGCCCAGCGCAAAAAAGCATTCTTCCGCCGCCACCGCCGCCGCGGAGCCCCCCGAGGAGCCCCCCGGCACATGCTCCAGATCCTTCGGGTTTCTCGTGACGCCGTAGGCGGAAGTCTCCGTGGTAGAGCCCATGGCAAACTCATCCATGTTGGTCTTTCCGATAAGCACGGCCCCCGCCCTCTCCAGGTTCCGAACCGCCTCCGCGGAATAAGTGGGCACAAAGTTTTCCAGGATCTTGGACGCGCAGGTGGTGAGCATCCCTTCCGTACACAAATTGTCCTTCACCGCCACCGGCACCCCCGCCAGCGGTCCGGCCAGCGTTCCCGCCTCCAGCTTTTTCTGCGTTTCCTCCGCTCTGCGCAGGGCGCCCTCCCTGTCAACAGTCACATAACAATGGTACTGTCCTTCCGTCTGATCGATCCTTTCCATCACGGCCTTCATAGCCTCCACGGCCGTGGTCTTTCCTTCTCTGATGGCCGTCGCAAGCTCTACGGCCGAAAGGGATAAAAGCTCCATAATTACCTCGTTTCTGTGCGGCTGGTCTCTCCCGGGACAGGCGCCGCGCCGGCCCGCTCCCGCTTCCGTTCAGTCGAAGGTCTTCGGCACCACAAACATGGAATCCTTCTCCTCCGGCGCATTCTTCAGCGTTTCCGCGCTGCCGTCCCCGTTTGTCACAACGTCCTCCCGGAACACATTCTGCACCGTGAACACATGGGACAGCGGCTCCACGCCGGAGGTATCCAGTTCATTCAGCTTGTCAATATAATCCAGCATCCTCCCCATATCCTTCTTCGCCTGCTCCCGCTCCTCACCGGAGAGCTCCAGCTTGGCAAGAATGCCCACATATTCTATGGTATCATCTGTGATAATATTCGGCATATGATGCTCCTTCCTTTCCTGTTCCCCTACGCCTTTTAATCCCGCACCTTGATGTGCACTTCCCGAAGCTGCTGCTCCGTGACTTCCCCGGGCGCGCTGCACATGAGATCCTGGCCGGAGCCGCTCATGGGGAACGCGATGACCTCGCGGATATTTTCTTCGCCCCGCAGCAGCATCAGCATCCTGTCCACCCCTGGCGCCATCCCCGCATGGGGCGGTGCGCCAAACTGGAACGCCTGATAGAGCGCCCCGAACTTTTTCTTCAGCGTCTCCTCATCATATCCGGCAATAGCGAACGCCTTGACCATAATATTCATGTCGTGGTTCCTCACAGCGCCGGAGGAAAGCTCCACGCCGTTGCACACAATGTCGTACTGATAGGCCAGAATGTCAAAAGGATCCCGGTTTTCAAGAGCCTCCATGCCTCCCTGAGGCATAGAAAAGGGATTGTGGGTGAAAGTCGGCCGCCCGGTATCCGGATCCGGCTCATACATGGGGAAATCGTTCACGTAACAGAAACGGAAAGCCTTCTCCTCGATCAGGCCAAGCTTTTCCCCCAGCTCCGTGCGCAGCCTCCCCGCATAAAAGTTCGCCTTTTCCTCTTTGTCCGCGATAAAGAAGATGGTATCCCCCGCTTCCAGCCCTGCCTCCTTTCTGAGCAGCGGCTTTTGCTCTTCCGGAATAAATTTGTCGATGGGGCCCTTGTAAGACAGATCTTCCGCCACTTCCAGGTAGCCCAATCCTCCCATTCCCATGGAGGTCGCAAACTGCAGCAATTTCTCGTGAAAGCCCTTGCTCATATCCGCGTGGACCCGTATCGCCCGCACCGTGCGCTTCAAAAATGGCTTGAACGTACACTTCTGGAAGAAATCCGTCAAGTCCATAATGCGCAGAGGATTCCGAAGATCCGGCTTGTCGGTGCCAAACTCCAGCATCGCCTGCCGATAGCTGATAATGGGATAGGGCGCCTGCGTTACCGCAAAACCTTCCGGGGCGAATTTTTCAAAAGCGGCGGAAAGCACCTCCTCGCCTACCCGGAATACATCCTCCTGCGTGGCGAAGCTCATCTCGAAATCCAGCTGGTAAAACTCGCCGGGGGAGCGGTCCGCCCGGGCATCCTCATCCCGGAAGCAGGGAGCGATCTGGAAATACCGGTCGATCCCGGAGGCCATCAGCAGCTGCTTATACTGCTGGGGCGCCTGGGGCAGAGCGTAAAATTTCCCCTTGTACCGACGGGAGGGAACGATATAATCCCTGGCCCCCTCCGGCGAGGAAGCGCAGAGAATGGGCGTCTGGATCTCCACGAACCCCATTTCCTCCATTTTTTGACGCAGAAAGGAGATCACCTGTGAGCGGAAAAGGATATTATCCCGCACTTTGGCATTCCGAAGGTCCAGATAACGGTAGATCAGGCGCACCTCCTCCCTGGTCTCCCTGGAAGTCATCACCTCAAAGGGAAGCTGCTGATACACCTTGCCCAGCACCGTGATCTCCCTGGCATCCAGCTCAATGGTCCCCGTGAGCAGCCTCGGGTTGTAGGTATCCTCCTCCCGCTTTTCCACAACGCCCAGGATGCTGACACAGGTCTCCCGGGTCAGCCCCTTCAGCAGAGACGTATCCCGCAGGACCACCTGCAGCACGCCGTACATATCCCGCAGGTCTATGAAAGACACGCCGCCGTGGTCTCTGATATTTTCCACCCATCCGGCCACCCGCAGGGTCTCCCCGATCTTCCCTTCGCCGATATCCCTGATCGTAAGGTCTCTGTAACCATTTTTTACATCCATTTTCTTTCCCGCCTTTCCTTTTCCTCTGCCGATGCCTTTGGCGCACGGCGTCCGCAGAGCGCTGCGCGTGTCCCGGGGCCGCGGGGGCATCCGGCGGGTGCTTCCGCATACGGCCTCGCCCGTCTCCGCCCACACAAAATATCCCGGAACACAGTTTCCTGCATCCCGGGACGAATAATCATACATTATCCGCGGTACCACCCGCATTGAACCGCCGTTCCTTCCATCAAAGGCATTCTCGGCCATTCCTCTCTCCTGCTTAACGCGCACACACGTGCCGTCCTAGCGCTTCCGGCCAGCGTTTCCCCGGTCAATGACCGGCCTCGGTCGCTCGCCCCTCCACGTTCAGGCAGCCTGCTCCAGAGCGTTCCCTTTGTCGGTTCCCACTGACGGCGCTTTCAGTCGGTGACGCCGTCTTCCTGTCGCTTTCCCCGGCAAGAGTCTCCTTCCCAGCATTTTCTGATTTGAAAGTAATCCTACCACAATTTTTTTGAGTTTGCAAGGTAGAATTTCCGATTTATGAAAAAATATTCTAACAGTTCAGCCAGCCGCCTGATCTGGCGGAAAATCGTGCTCGCACGAATTTTCCGTCATGTCTGGCGGCGGGCTGAACTGTTACAAAATATTCTTCTCCTAGTATAATAATGGTGTAGTCAAGAATGACTACTGGTTAATAGTTACAAAGTCCAATCTAATAAATCTGTAATATAACGGAAGGAGGAGTCCCCCTCCATCAGAAGTTATAGGGCAACATTATTT
>CANPYT010000052.1 GCA_947588705.1 uncultured Acetatifactor sp.
CTGCCCCGGAGGCAGGGGCATTCCCCCTCCCGTGGGATCTGGCCGGGGGAAAAATTTTTCGAGGGCGGATTTGTGTCTGCGGACCGCCTGACACAAACGCGTTAAGCGCATAGGACAGCGCGGAAATGGAGTGAAAAGATTGAAAATTAAAATTTTCAATCGCGAGATTTGTGTCCGCGCGCTGCTTGACACAAACTCGTTATGCGCAAAGAGCAGCGCGGAAATGAGGTATAAAGATGGAAGAACAGATGCTGACGTTGGAAAAGTTTGAGGAAGCCTACGAGGTCGTAAAGAAAGTGACGCTGGAGACAAAACTGGTGTACAGCGATTATTTCAGCGCCCTCACGGGGAACCGGGTCTATCTGAAACCGGAGAACATGCAGTTTACGGGGGCTTACAAGGTGAGGGGCGCTTATTACAAGATGAGCACCCTGACGGAGGAGGAGCGGGAGAGGGGCCTGATCACCGCTTCCGCCGGGAACCATGCCCAGGGCGTCGCCTATGCGGCGAAATGCTACGGGGCAAAGGCGACTATCGTCATGCCGACTACGACGCCTCTGATGAAGGTAAACCGCACCAAGAGCTACGGCGCGGAGACCGTGCTGTACGGCGATGTGTACGACGAAGCCTGCGCAAAAGCCTATGAGCTGGCGGAGGAACACGGCTATACCTTCATCCATCCCTTTGACGATCTCACGGTGGCCACCGGGCAGGGAACGATCGCCATGGAGATCATCAAGGAGCTGCCCCTGGTGGATTATATCCTGGTTCCCATTGGAGGAGGAGGTCTCGCCACAGGCGTTTCCGTGCTTGCAAAACTGTTGAATCCCAAGATCCGCGTCATCGGTGTGGAGCCCGCGGGGGCAAACTGTATGCAGGAATCCTTAAAGCGCGGCAGCGTCACGACTCTGCCCACAGTAAACACCATCGCGGACGGTACCGCGGTGAAGACCCCCGGGGAAAAGCTCTTCCCTTATATCCAGAAAAATGTGGACGATATTATCACCGTGCCGGACGAGGAACTGGTAGTGGCTTTCCTGGACATGGTGGAAAACCATAAAATGGTGGCGGAAAATTCCGGGCTGCTTACAGTGGCGGCGCTGCGCCACCTGGATGTGAAGGACAAAAAGATAGTTTCCATCATCAGCGGCGGCAATATGGATGTGATCACCATGTCTTCGGTGGTGCAGCAGGGGCTGATCATGCGGGACCGCATTTTTACCGTCTCTATCTTGCTGCCGGATAAGCCCGGTGAACTGCACAGGGTCTCCGGCCTGATCGCCGACGTGAACGGAAATGTGATCAAACTGGAGCACAACCAGTTCGTGTCCATCAACCGGAATGCGGCCGTGGAGCTGCGGATCACGCTGGAAGCTTTCGGCACGGAGCACAAGCGGCAGATCATGGATGCGCTGGAAAAGGGCGGCTACAAGCCCAAGCAGGTCCGGACGAACATATAATTATGCGTCTTTTGGAACGTTGGCATCATCCCTCTCGCGGCGTCTGCCCGGCAGGCTCCGGGGGAGGGGCCATTTATGCAAAGCCCGGCCCCGGGCCAGGGGGAAAGCCGGTATTTGCCGTATAGGAAGTGACAGTTCAGCCTGCGCCATTCGCAAAGCCGCGCTGCCGTGGAAATCCGCATATGAGAAATATGCGGATTTTTCGTAATAATTCAGCCGATTGACGTGTTCAGAGGGGAATCGTGCCCGCACGAATTTTCTCTGGATACGGCAGCCGAGGGAACGCCGTTTTATGAGCAAAGGCAGGCGCACAGCGCCGGAGAGCGCGGCTTCGGGAATGGCGTGGGCTGAACTGTTGCGATTTTTCGTGGCCGCCCGGCGCACAGCGCGGGCCTGGCTGACCGCAATTTTTAGAGGGTACATAACAGCGGGATATATCGGGTAACGTAAGCATGACGGAAATCGCCCTGCGCGGAGGACGGCGCAAAAAGCCCTTGTTTATGAAATGGTTCCCGGCGCGGCAGAAGAAGAGGAGAGAAGAAAAAAGAGAGAAGAAGAAATGAAGTGAAGATATGAAGAGGAGATATGAAGAGAAGGTATGAAAAGAAAAGAACTGACAAATAAGGAGCAGGAGAAAGAGATACGGTATGAGGAGGGGAAGACACTGGAGCGCAGGGTGCGGGATTATCTGGCGATCACAGCCGCCTCTTTCCTTTACGCTGTGGCTGTGAGCCTGTTCCTTGACCCCAATTCCCTGGCGCCCGGCGGCGTGACCGGTATCTCCATTATATTGAACCGCATTACGGGTCTGGAGACCGGTACCTGGATGCTGCTGATCAATATCCCCATCCTGGGAGTTGGCACCTGGAAGTTTGGGTGGCGGTTTATCCTGTCCACCATGTATTGCACGGCGATGACTTCCTTTTTTACAAACCTTATGATGCCGTATGGCCCTGTGACGGAGGATCCCCTGCTGGCGGCGCTGGTGGGCGGCGCACTGATGGCGCTGGCGCTGGGAGCGGTATTCAAGGCCGGGGCCACCACGGGCGGAACGGATATCATCGTCAAGCTGCTGCGCCTCCGGTTCCCCCATCTGAAGACAGGTTCGCTGTTCCTGATCACAGACGCCGTCATTGTGGCCTGCTCGGCCCTTGTGTTTAAGAACCTGGATGTGGCCCTGTACGCGGGGCTGGTGGTGCTGGTAAATTCCCTGTTGCTGGACCTGGTGCTCTACGGCCGGGACAGCGCCAAGATGTTTTTTATCATCAGCGATCACCCGGATCGGATCGCGGGGAGGCTTTTGGAGGAGCTGGACGTGGGCGCGACCTACATGGACGGAAGCGGCGCCTACAGCGGAAAGGAGAAGCGCGTGATCATGTGCGTGGTCAAAAAGCAGCTCTCCCCCAAGGCGGAGGAAGTGGTGCGCCAGGAGGATCCCCAGGCGTTCCTGATCATCACGAGCGCTACAGAGATCTTTGGGGAAGGATATAAAAGCATATACAGCGAGAAAATCTGACGATCTGACGCGCCGGATGCGGATCCCGGTAACAGTTCAGCCCGCGCCATTCGCAAAGCCGCGTTGCCGCGCTCTCCGGCGCTGTGCGCCTGCCTTTGCTCATCAAACGGCGCTCCCTCAGCCACCAGACATGATGGAAAATTCGTGCGAGCACGATTTTCCATCAAATCAGGCGGCTGGCTGAACTGTTGCGGGATCCCGCAGCTGTAAAGAAAAAATACTTGACACCCGCCTTTCCATGTTGTATGATACACAAGGTGTCAGGAAATGGATAGAATTTATGAACAGACAATGCTGTACGATTTTTACGGCGAGCTTTTGACGGAGCATCAGCGGAGTATTTATGAGGATGCGGTCTACAACGATATGTCCTTGGGGGAGATCGCCGAGGAGCGCGGGATCAGCAGGCAGGGTGTGCACGATATAATCAGGCGCTGCGACAGGATCCTTCAGGGTTATGAAGACAAGCTTCACCTGGTGGAACGCTTTGCCAGGGCGAAGGAGACCGTGAGTGAGATCAGGAGGCTTGCGGACCCGGCATCCGCGGAAACGCCGGAGCTGGAGCGGCTGAGCCGTATCGGCAGCCTTGCCCGGGTATTGATGGATGAATTATAGGAAGATCTGTGAGGATTGACAGGTGGCATTTGAGAGCTTAACGGATAAACTGCAGAATGTGTTCAAGGGCCTGAGGGGAAAGGGCCGCCTGACGGAGGAAGATGTAAAAGCCGCCCTGAAGGAAGTAAAGATGGCGCTTCTCGAGGCGGATGTGAACTTTAAAGTGGTCAGGCAGTTTGTAAAGACCGTGGAAGAGCGGGCTGTGGGCCAGGATGTGATGAACGGCCTGAATCCCGGCCAGATGGTCGTGAAGATCGTAAACGAAGAGATGATCGCCCTGATGGGCAGCGAGACCACGGAGATCGCCATGCAGCCGGGCAAGGCCGTCACAGTCGTTATGATGGCTGGCCTTCAGGGCGCCGGCAAGACCACGGCCACGGCAAAGATCGCCGGGGTGCTGAAGCGGAAAGGGAAAAAATCCCTGCTGGCGGCCTGCGACGTATACAGGCCCGCGGCTGTGGAGCAGTTGAAGATCAACGGCCAGAAGCAGGAGGTGGACGTGTTCGATATGGGCACGGACCACAAGCCTGTGGAAATTGCGAGGGAGGCCGTGGCCCACGCGGAGAAAAACGGCTATAACGTGGTGATTCTGGATACCGCGGGCCGGCTGCATGTGGACGAGGATATGATGCGGGAGCTCCAGGAGATCAAGAAAAACGTCACCGTGCATCAGACGCTGCTGGTGGTGGACGCCATGACCGGACAGGATGCCGTGAATGTGGCGAAGGAGTTCGACGAGAAGGTGGGGATCGACGGAGTTGTCCTGACCAAGATGGACGGTGATACCCGAGGCGGGGCGGCCCTTTCCATCAAGGCGGTGACGGGGAAGCCCATCCTCTACGTAGGCATGGGAGAAAAGCTCTCCGATATGGAGCAGTTCTATCCCGACAGGATGGCCAACCGGATCCTGGGCATGGGCGATATGCTGACGCTGATCGAGAAAGCCCGGGACAGCATAGATATCGATGAGGAAAAGGGCCGGGAGATGGCCGGCCGCATGAAGAAGGGAAAGTTTGACTTTGAGGACTATCTGGAGAGCATGAAGCAGATGCGGAACATGGGAGGGCTTTCCGGAATCCTGGGTATGCTTCCCGGGCTTGGCGCCAAGGCGGCCGACCTGGAGGCCATGGTCGATGAAAAACAGCTGAAGCATATGGAAGCCATTGTCCTTTCCATGACAAAGCAGGAGCGGCGGAACCCCAAGCTTTTGAACCCCCAGAGAAAGCACCGCATCGCCAGGGGGGCGGGGGTGGATATCGCCGTGGTGAACAGGTTTATCAAGCAGTTCGAGCAGAGCCAGAAGATGATGAAGCAGATGGGCGGCGGAAGGAAAGGCCGCGGCATGTTCGGCGGGTTTCCCGGCATGGGAGGCGGAAAGTTCCCCTTTTAAGTCCGGCGCCGGGCCGGTTTTAAAGCGATGATCAGGGACATGGGAAGATTAGATTATCCCATGTGGACCTTTTCATAAATTACAATAGAAACAGAGTGCCGCGGGAAGGCGGCGGAAAGAGGTAAGAAAATGGCAGTAAAGATCAGGTTGAAAAGAATGGGACAGAAGAAGGCTCCTTTTTATAGAATCATCGTAGCCGATTCCCGTTCCCCCAGAGACGGAAAATTCATTGATGAGATCGGTACCTATGATCCCAGCACTGACCCCAGCACGTTCAAGATCAACGAGGAGCTGGCGAAGAAGTGGCTGGCAAACGGCGCACAGCCCACAGAAGTCGTTGGCAAGCTCTTTAAGATCGCAGGCATTGAGAAGTAAAAGCCCGTCAAGAAGAATTCTGATTCTTAGGAGGTAACCTAATGAAGGAATTAGTGGAAGTAGTCGCGAAAGCCCTTGTGGATAATCCGGATGAGGTGGTCGTGACCGAGAAAGCTGACGGCAGGAACGTCATCATCGAACTTCATGTGGCGCCGTCCGATATGGGCAAGGTGATCGGAAAGCAGGGGAGGATCGCAAAGGCTATCCGCTCTGTGGTAAAAGCGGCTTCGTCCAAGGACAACAGGAGAGTCGATGTAGAGATCTCTTAGGCATTGGGCGCGTGTATCATACAGGTCACAGAGGACTGTCGCATTGGCGGATGAAATTCCGTGGGCGGCAGTCTCTGTGTATTTTTGTGACAGTCCAGCCAGCCGCCTGATTTGATGGAAAATCGTGCTTGCACGGATTTTCCATCATGTCTGGCGGCTGAGGGGCGCTTTTTTGTGAGCAAAGGCAGGCGCACAGCGCGGGAGAGCGCTTTTTGTGAGCAAAGACAGACGCACAGCGCGGGAGAGCGCTTTTTTGTGAGCAAAGGCAGGCGCACAGCGCGGGAGAGTGCTTTTTTGTGAGCAAAGGCAGTCGCACAGTGCCGGAGAGCGCTTTTTTTGTGAGCAAAGGCAGGCGCACAGCGCGGGAGAGCGCTTTTTTGGAGCAAAGGCGGACGCACGGGGGGATGAAGATGGAAGATTTTTTTCAGGTGGGGATCATAACGGGCACTCATGGCATAAAAGGGGAAGTGAAAGTATTTCCCACCACGGACGATCCCAGGCGGTTTAAACGCCTGAAGGAAGTGATCCTGGACACTGGCAGGGAGCGCCTGACTTTGGAGGTGCAGGGCGTCAGGTTTATGAAACAGTTCGTGCTCCTGAAGTTTCAGGGGCTGGACAGCATAAACGATGTGGAAAAGTATCGGAGGAGTTCCCTGCTGGTGGCCAGGGAAGACGCGGTGCGCCTGGGGAAAGACGAATACTTTGTGGCAGACCTGGAGGGCCTGCAGGTGAGAGATGAGGACGGAACGCCTTTGGGGGTGCTAAAGAGCGTCATGGAGACCGGGGCCAACGACGTGTATGTGATAGAGCTTTCCGACGGCAGGGAGCTGCTGCTGCCGGCGATCCGGCAATGTGTGCTGGAAGTGGACGTGGAGGCGGGCTTTATCAGGATCCATATTTTGGAAGGGCTATTGGACGAGGCGTGATGAGATTTCATGTGCTGACGCTGTTCCCGGAAATGATCGATCAGGGGTTGGGCCTGGGCGTCATCGGAAGGGCGGTGAAAAAGAATATCATATCCATACACGCGGTGGACATTCGGAGCTACACGCTGGAAAAGCACGGGAAGGTGGATGACGCTCCCTACGGAGGCGGGGCCGGTATGCTGATGCAGGCCCAGCCTGTTTTTGACGCCCACAGGGCTGTGGCGGAAGGGCGGCGGGTCCGTACCCTTTATGTGACGCCCCAGGGGCGCACCTTTGACCAGGGCTTTGCCAGGGAACTGGCCGGGGAGGAGGAACTGATCCTGCTCTGCGGGCATTATGAGGGCATCGACGAGCGGGTCTTGGAGGAAGTGGTGACGGATCAGGTGTCCATCGGGGACTATGTGCTGACCGGCGGCGAGCTGGCGGCTATGGTGATCATAGACGCGGTGGCAAGGCTTGTGCCCGGCGTACTGGGGAACGACGCTTCCGCGGAGGAGGAGAGCTTCCACAACGATCTGCTGGAATATCCCCAGTATACCCGGCCGGAGACCTGGCACGGGAAACCTGTGCCGCCCGTGCTTTTGTCGGGGGATCACAGGGAGATCGCCGGATGGAGGCTGGAGCAGTCTGTGGAGCGGACGCGGCGGAACAGGCCGGACCTTTATGAAAAATATCGGGAAAGGCAAGACCTGCTCCGCCGCCTTTCCGGGAAGAAACGGGAAAACATCCATATGATGGAAGCCCTGCGCAGGGGGACAGGCCGGATCTGCTATGACGAGGGAGGAGATACGGTGCTCTATCTTCCGGAGAGCCGGATCTGCATGATCCGGTCCGTTCCGGCGGGAGAGGCCGGATCCTCTGGCATGGCCCGCCCGGAAGGCCGGGAGCCCGGCCGGGATCTCCGGCAGGAGAGGGAAGCCTCCGTCCTGGATGCCTGCCCGGAGGAGGCAGAGCTTTTCGTGACGGACAGCGGGCCGGCGGCGGACCTGCTGGAAGGGCGCGGCTGCCGCACAGTGGCGCGATGTGCACAGTTCCTTTATACCAGACGGGAGCCGCTTCCCCTGCGGCACCGGGATATCCGCAGGCTGGGGGCGGAGAGCCTGGATCCGGGAAGCCCGGATTCAGGGTGCATGGAGCATTTCCGCGCCTTTTACGGCGAGGAGGCTTATGGGCGCCTGCGGGAACGGGTCCGGGCCGGAGCCGTGTACGGCGCTTTCCTGGAGGGACGCCTGGCCGGCGTCGCAGGCAGCTACAGTGGCGGCAGCACAGGGCTTTTGTACGTGGAGGAGGGCTTCCGCGGGCAGGGGATCGGGTCGTCTCTGGAAGCCTACTGCATCGACAGGACGCTGGAGCGGGGCTGGGTTCCCTACGTATATGTGGCGGAGGAAGATGAGGTTTCCGCGAGGATGCAGGAGAAATTGGGGCTGTACCGGGCCGGGGGGAGTTTCCGCTGGCTGGGGCGGAAAAAACACTTGCAAAGGGCAGAAATATATGGTAAAATCTGAATGTTGCGAAAACGAGATGGTCCTCTGTTACAGGGACGCTGAAAAAAGTGTCCGTTGAAGTATTAAGAACATCCATTTTTAGAAGGAGGCTCATTATGAGTGATATCATCAAGGAGATCGAGGCAGAACAGCTGAAGGCAAATGTAGATGACTTTGCGGTCGGCGATACCGTGAGGGTTTACGGTAAAATCAAGGAGGGCAACCGCGAGAGGATCCAGGTATTCGAGGGCGTTGTGCTGAAGCGCCAGGGCGGAAGCAACAGGGAGACCTTTACCGTGCGCAAGACTTCTAACGGCATCGGCGTTGAGAAAACCTGGCCCCTGCATTCCCCCAATGTGGAAAAGATCGAGGTTGTCAGAAAAGGTAAAGTGAGACGGGCTAAGCTGAATTACCTGAGAGACCGCGTCGGCAAGAAGGCCAAGGTAAAAGAGCTGGTGAAATAAGCCGTCGAGAGGACAATTACTTGCGTAGTTGTCCTTTTCTATTTTGGAAAGTTATGTTATACTCTATCTATGGCTAAAATCAAGGAACTGAGTTTTTATAAGAAAAAGAAGAGGATAAGTACCGCCGCCGTGCGGGAAGTGTTCACCTGGATCTTCGGTATCTTCGTGGCGGTCTTTATCGCGGGAGTGCTTGTATACTTCCTGGGCATGACCACCAACGTGGTCGGGGTCTCCATGGAGCCTAACCTGTACAATGAGCAGAAGATATTTATCGACCGTTTTATCTATGTGGTGTCTTCCCCCAGGAGAGGCGATGTGGTGGTGTTCCTTCCAAACGGAAACGAGAACGCCCATTATTACGTGAAGCGTGTGGTGGCTGTGCCGGGCGATAAGCTCATGGTCCGGAGCGGGGTGTTCTATGTAAACGGCATAGAGAGCCCCTATGTGACGGAGCGGATCGCAGACGGGGGCATCGCGGAAAACGAGATGACGCTTGGAACAGGAGAGTATTTCTGCATCGGCGACAATCCCGGCAACAGCGAGGACAGCCGCTCGGCCAACATCGGCCCGGTGCAGGAGAAAGACATAATAGGAAAGGTTTGGTTCCGTGCCTCCTGCGAAGAACTGGGCATGGGCTTTGTAAAATAACAGGATATGGACGAGAAGCAAGATCAAAGCCGGAACCGTTATCACTGGTATCCGGGACATATGACAAAAGCGGTCAGGATGATGCAGGAAGATATAAAGCTTGTGGACCTGATCATAGAGCTGGTGGACGCCAGGATCCCCCTGAGCAGCCGGAACCCGGATATCGACAGGCTGGGAACGGGGAAGGCCCGGGTGGTGCTCCTGAACAAATCGGATCTGGCGGATCCCGAGTACAATAAGCAGTGGGGCCTCTTTTTCCAGGAGCAGGGGGCCTACGCGCTGGAGGTCAACGCCAGGTCCGGGCAGGGAGTGAAGGCGGTCAGCGGCCTGGTACAGCAGGCTTGCCGGGAGAAGCGGGAGCGGGACAGAAAGCGCGGGATCGTAAACCGTCCTGTCCGCGCCATGGTGGCCGGGATCCCCAATGTGGGGAAATCTACGTTCATCAATTCGTTTGCGGGGAAGGCATGTACAAAAACCGGCAATAAGCCGGGGGTCACAAAGGGAAAGCAGTGGATCCGGCTGAATAAGGAACTGGAGCTTTTGGATACTCCCGGCATCCTATGGCCTAAATTTGAGGACGACAATGTGGGAAGGAACCTGGCATTTATCGGTTCCATGAACGATGAGGTAATTTTTCTGGAGGAACTGGCATATGATCTGTTGACCGTTTTGGGCGGGCTTTACCCGGAGGCCGTGAGGGAACGGTATCAGATAGAGCGGTGCGATGCGCCGGGAGAAACGCTGGAGGCCATCGCCCAAAGCCGTGGCTGTCTGACAAAGGGGGCGGCGGCTGACCGGAAAAAGGCGGCGGCCATTCTGCTGGATGACTTCAGGAGCGGCCGGCTGGGGCGCATTACCTTAGAGCGGCCCTGATGTACCTGATAGGATGTATGTGATGTAATAGAAAGAAGAAAGGTTTGGCGTTTTCTTATGAACAGAGTGATGAAAGAGATCATAAATACGCTGCTGTATCTGCTTGGGGTGCTTTGCCTGACTTACCTGGTGATCACTTTTGTGGCGCAGCGGACGGAGGTGGATGGCTCGTCCATGGAGGCGACGCTTATGGACGGGGACAACCTGCTGGTGGATAAGCTTACCTATCGCTTCAGGGATCCGGAACGGTTCGACATCATTGTTTTTCCGCCCCGGTATGATCCCGGAAAGCTTTTCATCAAGCGGATCATAGGGCTTCCCGGCGAGACGGTCCAGATCGACGGCCAGGGGAATATTTATATCAACGGGGAGCTCCTGGAGGAAAGCTATGGCAGGGAACTGATCCGCCCCGATACCATCGGTATCGCCGTGAACCCGATCACGCTGGGGGAGGACGAATACTTTGTCATGGGCGACAACAGGAACAACAGTACGGACAGCCGGATGGAGATCGTCGGAAATATCCGCAGGAGTGAGATCGTCGGCAGGGCATGGGTGAGGATCTGGCCCCTTTCCAGCTTTGGCGTACTGGAGCATCAGGCGAAGGAATGAGCCTGATGGATGGGCGAGGGAAAAGGCGAGGCAGAGGGAGATCCATATGAGGCAGCAGAGTATTGGAGAGATACGAGAGAAGTTTCAGGCAGCTTGTGAGGATGGGCTGCCTGAATTTATAGAGATGTACCGGGAAGACGGGCGGGCCGGCGTCCAAAAGCTGGTAGGGAGCGCGGAAAAGCGGCTGGCGGCTTTGGAGCGGGAGAAAGCCCGCATCGAGCGCCTGCGGGCCTTTGAGGAACAGTACGGGGAATGCGAGTATATCTGCGGCGTTGACGAGGCGGGCCGCGGGCCCTTAGCGGGCCCTGTGGTGGCGGGGGCGGTAATACTTCCCAGGGGCTGCCGCATTTTATATATAAACGATTCCAAGCAGCTGTCCGAAAAAAAAAGAGAGGAACTTTATCAGGTGATACAGGAGAAGGCGCTGGCCTGTGCCGTTGGGTACGCTACGCCGGAGCGCATTGACGAGATCAATATCCTGCAGGCGACCTATGAGGCCATGCGCGATGCGGTGGGGAAGCTTTCGCCCCAGCCGGATATCCTGCTGAACGACGCGGTGACCATACCCGGTGTGCCGATACGGCAGGTGCCGATCATCAAGGGAGACGCCAAAAGCATCACCATCGGAGCCGCCAGCATCCTGGCGAAGGTTACAAGGGACAGGCTGATGCGGGAATATGACAGGATCTTTCCCGAGTATGATTTTGCCGGGAACAAGGGGTATGGCAGCGCCGCCCACATCCAGGCGCTGAAAAAGTACGGCCCTACGCCCATTCACCGGAGGAGCTTCCTCAAAAATTTGGTAACAGTTTAGCCGGTTGACGCGTTCAGGGCAAAATCGTGCCCGCAGGAATTTTACTCTGGATACGGCAGCCGAGGGAAAGCCGAAACACAGCTTTGCCAGAATGGAGGACGCATGAAACTGAGATTGCCATGGGGAAATGTGGAGCAGTCGGGGGCGGTGACGGGAAACAGGAGGGCGGACGGGGCCGGGAGGACGGAACAGCCGCGTTTCGCCGGATCTTCCGCCAGCCTGAACAGGCAGATCCGTTCTATGGTACCCGGCCAGACCATCCGCGGAGAGATCATTTCCCGAAACGGCAGCGAGGTACAGATAAAATTATCTGACGATATGGTTTTACAGGCCAGGATAGACCAGAACATGAATCTCGAGATGGGAAAGACAATGACCTTCGAAATCAGGAACAATGGCAGCGCGCTGACGCTGAGCCCGCTCTTTGAGAACATGTCGGCGGACGTGAACGTGCTGAAGGCGCTGGACATGGCGAACCTGCCGGTGAACGAGACCACCGTCTCGCTGACAAGGCAGCTGATGCAGGCCGGGCTTTCCGTGGACAGAAATTCCCTGCAGCAGGTATACAGGGAAGTGACCTCTTTCCCGCAGGCGGAAGTGTCCGATGTGGTAGCGCTTCATAAGCTTGGGATGTCGGTCAATGAGACGAATGTAAACCAGATGATCTCTTACCGCAATCTGACCCACCAGCTTTTAAGCGGTATGGAAACGGTGCTGGAGGCGCTGCCGGAGGCCATGGAGGAGATGGCGCGGCAGGGAGAGCTTCAGGGCCTCACCGGGCTGTATCGGCAGATCTTTGCGTTGATCCGGGAGGGGGCGGAGGAAGGTGTTCCGCTGCCCGGAGAACCGCTGCCGCTGTCGCAGGCGGAGCCGGAATTTTCCGGGGTGTTTTCGGAGGGAAACGGGGCCGCGCCCAAGACTGGGGAAATGCCGGGATCGCCGGAATCCCCTTTTGCCGCCCCGGCTGACGCGGCGGTGGGCAGGACGCCGGCGGCAGCGGCGGGGATCCTGCTGGAGAATTTTGGGACAGAAAAAAGCGCGGGAATGCCCGGGGCGGGAGAGGCTGCGCAGGCGTTTCCGGCTGATGGGGCGCTGGCGGAGGGAAAAGAAGCGGCTCCGGAAGCCGTGCCGCGGGGGCTGGGCCTGCCGGAGGAAGGGAACGCGCTTCCCGGAGGGCCGGTCTTAGCGGGCTTTCCCGGGGACGTTTCGGGAACGGCTGGGCCTGCAGGAAACCCGGCGGAGATCCCGGCCTCCGTCCGGCAGGACCTGTCCCGGCAGCTTTTAGATGTGCTCTCGGGGCTTCCCATGGAGCCGGAGGAGGCCAGGGGGCTGGCCCAGCGGCTGGAACAGTTTGCCCGGGGGAACCTGGGGCCGGAAGAGCTTTTCGCGGCGGCGGACAGGATGATGCGGGCGGCCCGGACAGTGGAAAACGGCGTGTGGGATCTGCACAGGGTCTTTTCCGGGGACAACTTTAAGAACCTGCTTCAGGAGTCCTTAAAAAGCCTTTGGACAGTGCGGCCCGAGGAGCTGGCGGAGCAGGGCAGGGTAGAGGATCTGTACCGGCGGATGGACCGTCAGCTGAGGAGCCTGGGGCAGGCGCTGGAAAGCGGCGGACAGGTGGAGAGCACTGCCTTCCGCGTTACGTCCAATATGACGCAGAACCTGGATTTTTTGAATCAGCTGAATCAGCTTTACACTTATGTGCAGCTTCCGCTGCGTTTGAGCCAGGGGGAAGCCCACGGCGATCTCTATGTGTATACGAACCGGAGGAACCTGGCCGCGAAGGATGGGAAGATCAGTGCGCTCCTGCACCTGGATATGGAACATCTTGGCCCTGTGGACGTCTATGTGGCCATGGAGCAGAGCAGGGTGAGTACAAAATTTTTTGTGCGGGATGACGAGATGCTGGACTTCCTGGAAGCGCACATGCATATCCTGACAGAGCGGCTTCAGAAGCGGGGATACGATTGCAGCGTTTCCATGACATCCCGGAATGAGGACGAAAAAAGCGCCGGACAGGGGGGGATCGGGCCGCTCCTGGAACAGGAGGGCGGTGTGCAGGTGGCACAGTATGCCTTTGATATGAGGGCGTGAGAGATGGGAGATTTGCCATGAGCGGAGAGGAAGAACGAAGGGAAAAAGGCGGAAACAACGGCAGAAATAACAGCGGCGGTACGCGGGACCAGGGCCGGGCGGAAGGAACGGGCAGGGTAAAGCAGGCTGTGGCGCTGGAGTACGACCCTTCCGACCAGGCCCCCCGGGTCATCGCCAGCGGGCGTGGGATCTTGGCGGAAAAGATCATAGAAAAGGCCAGGGAAAGCGATGTTCCCATCCACCGCGACGATAAGCTGGCGGACACCCTCTCCAGGCTGGAGATCGGCGAGATGATACCGCCGGAATTGTACGAGGTGGTAGCGGAGATCCTGGTGTTTGTAGATTCCATGGATAAGATCAAGGGAAAAATGAAGGGGTAACGTTTGAATAAAAGAGCGGAGGGAACGGAGAGGGAACGGCAGGCAGCCCGGTATCTGGAAGACCGGGGTATGCGGATCACGGAAAAGAATTTCAGGTGCAGGCAGGGTGAGATCGACCTGATCGGCTGGCATCAGGGATATCTGGTGTTTGTGGAGGTAAAATACCGCTCCGGCAGCGGAAAGGGATACGCGGCGGAGGCGGTGGACATCCGGAAACAGCGCAGGATCTGCAGGGTGGCGGACTTTTATCGCTGCGCCAGGGGGATCGGAGGCGATGTGGGGGTGCGTTATGACGTGGTCGCTATCCAGGGGGAGGAGATCAGCTGGATCCCTAACGCCTTTTCCCATATCGGCGCGGGGTTTTGAGCCTGCGGGAGAGGAAGTTTTCCTGCAGAGGACGCGGCAGCGGGGAAGCGGCCTAAAGCCTGGGACAGCCGATTGAGCGCGGCGGACGCCCCGGGAAAGGCCGGGAACTTGCGGAAAGGGGGATCCATGTATCCGATCGAGCGTGAATACAGGGAGGGCGGGGAGGTGATCCGCCAGAACAGCGTTTCCCGGGGGCCGGGGGAGAAAGGACAGCTGGAATACCTGACCTTTCCTCTGCTGGACAAAACGGAGACGGCGCGGCACCTGATCACCACCAGGCTGGGCGGCGTGAGCAGGGGGGAGTTTTCCTCCATGAACCTGAGCTTCACCCGGGGAGACCGGGAGGAAGATGTACGGGAAAATTATCGGCGGATCGGACAGGTGTTGGGATGCCCGCCGGAAAACATGACCGCTTCCCGCCAGACGCATACGACAAACATCCGCCTGGTGACGGACGGGGATCGGGGAAAGGGCGTTGTGATCCCGGCGGATTATGAGGATGTGGACGGCCTGATGACCAACCGGCCCGGTATCGCGCTGGTAACTTTTTACGCGGACTGTGTGCCGCTGCTGTTTGTGGATCCGGTCCACAGGGCAGTGGGAGCGGCTCATTCCGGATGGCGGGGGACCGCAGGCGGAATGGGGCGGCATATGGTGGAAGCCATGGGAAAAGCGTTCGGCACAAGGCCGGAGGAGCTGTACGCGGCTGTGGGGCCGTCTATCTGCCAGTCCTGCTATGAGGTGGGCCGGGATGTGGCGGAGGTTTTTGAGGGCCTGGAGGCCGATACGCGGGATCTCCGCGAGGAGGTCTTGAGAAGCGGCCGTTATCGGCAGGGTTTCTCGGAGGCGGCGCCGAAAGTGGTGGAGCCAGGCGGAAAGCCCGGGAAATATAAGCTGGATCTGTGGCTGGCCAACTATCTGATCCTGCGGCGGGCGGGGATCCCCCTGGGGCAGATCGCCGTCACAGACCTCTGTACCTGCCACAACAGCCGATATCTTTTTTCCCATCGGGCCAGCGGCGGCAGGCGGGGGAACCTGGCGGCATTCCTGATGCTGGAGGGATAGATAATACCGGGCTGCCGGGGAAAGTGCCATCCATGAGGGAAGGAACACGGCCGGGAAACTAAGGGTTTTGCCTGTCGGGAAAGAGAGTCATCCGTGAGGGAAGGAACACGGCCGGGAAACCAAGGGCTTTGCGTGTCGGGGAAAAGTGCCGGCCGTGAGGGAACAAGGGCCGGAATGCAGGGGAGAGCCAGCCGCGGCAGAGTGGCAGAAAAGAGGAAATTATGTCGAATATACTGGTTTGCGACGACGATAAGGAGATCGTGGACGCCATTGAGATCTATCTGAGGCAGGACGGCTATCACATCTATAAGGCTTACGATGGGGAGCAGGCCATGGAGATCCTGAAAAAAGAAGAGATACATCTGCTGATCATGGACATTATGATGCCAAAGCTGGACGGCATCCGGGCGACGCTGAAGATCAGGGAGTACAGCAGCATCCCCATCATCATACTCAGCGCGAAGTCCGAGGACACCGACAAGATCTTAGGGCTGAACATCGGGGCGGACGATTATATCACAAAGCCGTTCAATCCGCTGGAGCTTCTGGCAAGGGTAAAGTCCAACCTGAGGCGGTACACCTCCCTGGGAAGCCTGAACGGGGAGAGCAGGTCGGTCTATCAGGTGGGCGGCCTTATCATCAATGACGATACCAAGCAGGTGACAGTGGATGGGGAGACGGTGAAGATGACGCCCATCGAGTATAATATCCTGCTGCTTCTGGTAAAGAATCAGGGCAGGGTATTTTCCATTAACCAGATCTATGAGAGTATCTGGAACGAGGACGCCATAGGGGCGGACAATACGGTCGCGGTGCACATCCGCCACATCCGGGAAAAAATAGAGATCAATCCCAGGGAACCCCGGTACCTGAAAGTGGTCTGGGGCGTGGGATATAAGATAGACAAGCAGTAGCGTGTTCCCATGCGCTGAATACGGCGCAGAAATGGAGAAAAATGAAAAGACCCACACTGAAAAGAATTGCCATAGGGTTGTTACAGCACCTGCTGGCGGCGATGTTGATGATCGCCGTGGCAGGTCTGCTGCTGAACTCTTATATTGCGGTGGATTCCATAAACGGCACACAGGTTTACAGGATCCTGTCTGTGGAGCCGGGGCAGGAGTTTGAGGACACGGCCATCTATAATGATCTCTTCCGCAACGCCGTCTCGGACATCACGCAGCTGGTAGTCATCAAAGGGCGGCTGGAGACGGACGATGTGCTGGACCCGACGAAGCAGATCGACGTCACAGCCTACGCGGGCCAGCTGGGGACAGGGAAAGACTGCCCCATCACGGCGGTGTACGAGCTGGATGACCTGATCAAGTGGGGAAAACGGGGTGTGGACTACAACGAACGCACCATGAGCATGTCGGATTTTGTAAATTATTTCGGTTACTGCATCTATCCGGAGAATTATACGCTGGACGAGTATGGGCAGCTTGTATTTGACGATTTTTACAGGGTGACCGAGGAGCCTGTGCCGGATTCGGAGCCGGACGGGCTGGAAGGAGAGCAAGGGGAGAATGCCGGGGAGGCGGAGGGCGCGGAAGCGGCGCCCGAAAATTCCGGCGGGAAGACAGTGGGGGAAATAGAAGAGCTGCGGGGCATCATGGGGCAGTTTTCGGAACAGCAGCTGGAAGATATGGTATTCTCCCACCTGATGGCGAAAGACCTGGACCAGGTGCGGCTCTCCCGGGAAGATGACGGGAGCCTGATGGTGACGCTGCCCATGCTGATCTGCCGGTATGATACGGTGGACGGGGTCAGGCAGCTGGTGGACTGTGCCCGGAACTGGGTGGACTATATGGGGCTTCAGGAAAATGTGGTGGAGACGATAGGCAGCCTTACGCTGGATTATGAGCGCTACCAGATCTGCAACCCGGCGTACAGCGCAGGAAACAGTAATGTAAAGTATATGGTGCGGATGACGACGGACCAGGGCGTCCTCACCTATACCAACATGCCGGATCTGAGGGGGCAGAGCGACGAGGAAGTGACGGAATATTTCTCGGAGTACCGCAGGCACCTGATCTATTATCCGGACAGCCTTGTGTTCATGGGGAACACCACTGTGAGCGAGGAGGAGATCTACGGGTTTATCAGCCTTTACGAACACGCCTATCCTGACACCACCCATATCTGGCTGGGAGTGGACACCGGTTACGCGGTGGAGGGGGACGCCTTTTACAATGCCCATCAGATCTATGAGACCGTGATCCCGAATGTGGGCAGGATTATTGCGGCAATCGCATTCCTGGCTTTCAGCTGGCTTGGCCTTGCGATCCATATGTCTGTTACCGCGGGCACGGCTTATGACGAGGAAGGGGAGAAGGTCTGGTATCTCAACCGGTTTGACCATATCTGGACGGAGGCGCTGCTTTTGCTGGGGGCGGGGCTTTCCTATGTCGGCGTGTGGGGGTATCGGCTGCTTACCGGCGTTGCTGCCACGGCGGGGGTGGTGCCTACGGAAATGCTGGGCATACAGCTGACCCGCCTTTACAATTACAGCGTTTTCGGCCTTTACGGGGCTTATGTCAGCGCGGCGTTCTGCCTGCTCTGGTACAGCCTGGTCCGCAGGATCAAGTCCTGGAACCTATGGAAGGACAGTTTCCTGAACTGGCTCTGCAGGGGCCTGGGAAATTCTGTGCGCTTTGTGTTCCGGCACAGGAATGCCATGGTCAGCACGATGCTGCCCTACAACATATATCTGTTCTGCAACCTGGCAGGGCTTGTGGCGGCGTACCGGCTCAGGGAAAGGCAGATCTGGCCGGTGGTGGTCATCGCGGTGATCCTTCTCTTTGATGGGATCGTGGGAGTGCTGATGTTTAAGCGGAATGCGGAGCAGAACGAGATCGTGGACGGTATCAACCGGATCCGGAACGGAGAGGTGGATTTTAAGCTGGATACAGAGAACCTCCACGGCTCAAGCCGGGAGCTGGCGGACGCGGTGAACAACATTGGAGAAGGCATCCGGGCTGCTGTCCGCACCAGCATGAAGGACGAGCAGATGAAGACGGACCTGATCACCAATGTGTCCCATGATATCAAAACGCCTCTGACCTCCATCATCAGCTATGTGGACCTTTTGAAGAGGCTGAAGATCCAGGAGGAACCGGCGAAGGACTATATCGAGATCCTGGACGGGAAGGCACAGCGGCTGAAGCAGCTGACGGACGACCTGGTGGAAGCTTCCAAGATCTCTTCGGGAAATATCGAGCTGAATAGGGAAAAGCTGAACCTGACGGAGCTGATCAACCAGAGCCTGGGGGAATTTTCGGAGAAGCTGGAAGAGAGCAGGCTCCAGGCCATCTTTGAGGACGGCGGCGCACCTGCCTATATTTATGCCGACAGCCGGAGAATGTGGCGGGTAGTGGAAAATCTTTTCAACAATATCTGTAAGTACGCCCTGGAAGGTACAAGGGTCTATATCGACCTGGCCAGGGAAAACGGCAGGATCCGTGTATCCTTTAAGAATATCTCCAGGCAGCAGATGAACATTCGCCCGGAAGAACTGACAGAGAGATTCATCCGGGGGGATTTTTCGCGGACCACCGAGGGAAGCGGCCTGGGGCTCTCTATTGCAAAGAGCCTTGTCCAGGTCCAGGGAGGAACTTTTGAGATCCTGCTGGACGGAGACCTGTTTAAGGTAGTGGCGGACTTCCCGGAGTATGCGGAGGCGCAGGGGAGCATCCAGTGATCCCGCGCCCGGTAAGCCCGGATGGCCCCCGCAAGGTCACTCTACGTCGAGCTCCACCTCGAGACGGGCGTTGTAGGCCCTGAGCACCTCGTGTATTTTGTCCGTGGTGGCCATAATGTTGGACATGGAGGCGTCGTGGTTCATGAAGTCGATCAGGGA